>JANQTO010000367.1 GCA_030731685.1 Nonlabens sp. | reverse complement strand
GCGTAAGAACTGGCACATAGAAAACGTGACCTGCGAGGTGCATTATGACAAGCAGCACGCAACAGATTGCGAGCACTGTGAAGATGAATCGGCAAAATTAGACACGTTTACAAGAACGCTCAAAATCACCAGCAATCTTGACGAAAAACAATTACAACGCATATTACAAATAGCAGACAAGTGTCCGGTTCATAAAACCCTGCATAGTAAAACACAGATTGTAACGAAGCTTTTAACGTAGCGCTTTTTTCCAAGGGTTAGCCTTAACTCTACTCTTTGGAAAAAAGATAATGTATGCTTAGATTAAAAGAGAAACTCAAACCACAAAACCATGACTTTTACCTTTGAAGCAACATTGTCTCTTGATGGCTGGATGGGCGCACTGCTCATTCCCGAAGATATCGCAGCGCAGCTCGCTCAAGACAAGGTGAAGCGTGTCATTGCGACAGTAACATCTGGTAATCACGAACTAACACTCCATGCGGGCGTTATAAAGCAAAAAGGTGTGGTCTATCTTATGTTCAGCAAGGCAAATCAAAAGACCATGAATGTTCAGGCAGGCGACACCCTAACCATAAGCATGCAGGAAGATGCCAGCAAATATCAAGCTCCTATGACTGAAGAGCTGGAGGCAGTACTACTAAGTGATTATGAAGCATATGAACTATTTGAAAAACTATTGCCAGGCAAACGACGCAATATTATTTTTCAGATTTATGGTATTAAAGACTCCCAGAAACGCATAGACGTAGCGCTTAACGCTATGGAGAATTTAAAGGTGGGAAACACTGACCCATTTAAATTTGAGAAATTGTTATGACTTATTGAGTCATTAATTATGTAACTTTAGGCATTAATCAAAAAATCAATATTATGAAAAAAGTAGCAATTGCACTATTTACACTATCCCTTGTTCTAGGAACAACTTCATGTAAAGAAAAAGAGGTAGATGAAACCATAACTGACATGACTGAAGATGTAGATGAAGCTATGGATGACATCGAGGAAAACATGGAGTCTAAGGTAGTTACAGTAACTATGAATTCTAAAAGTGGTTCAAACGTTAATGGTACCATCATGCTCACTCAAGGTATGAGTGACGTAACCATGGTCGTTAAATTATCAGGCCTGAGTGCTGGAGACCATGCCATTCACGTACATGAAAATGGCGATTGTAGCAGTGATGATGGAAAAAGTGCCGGTGGCCACTGGAATCCAAGCAAAGAAGACCACGGTAAATGGGGCGAAGACATGCACCATGCAGGTGATATAGGCAATCTTGTAGCAGATGCTGACGGAAACGCCATGTTAGAGTTTTCTACAGACCAATGGTGTTTAGGCTGTGACGATGAAGTTAAAAACCTAATGGGTAAGTCATTTATCGTACATGCAAAAGCTGATGATTTCAAAACACAACCTACTGGCGATGCAGGCGGACGTGTAGCTTGTGGTGTTATAGAATAGTAGATACGCATTATATTACTAGAAACCTGTAAGTATTCTTACAGGTTTCTTTATTTTTGAAGACTAGATTCGCATTATGAACAGACAACCTGACTTATTAATCACACGCATGCAGGAAGGCAATGAAATGGCCTTCTCACGTATTTACGAACGATATCACAAAGCACTACATGGTGTTATTTATAACGTCGTCAAGGATAATGATATCGCTGAAGAAATTTTGCAAGACGTGTTTATGAAAATATGGAAAAATGCCGGTTCCTACGACGTAGATCAAGGGCGTTTCTTTACATGGGCTCTAAATATATCTCGTAATGCAGCCATAGACCATTTGCGTTCTAAGGCTCATAAAAATAGTAGCTTAAACCTATCCCGCGATTATTTCGTAAGTATACCTGAAGACGGTTCTGATGATATGGAAGTGCAAACGGACAGCATCGGTATTATGACTTGGGTAAAAAAATTGCAACCCATGTGTATTAAGGTTATAGACCTTATCTTCTTCAAAGGGTTCACATTTAAAGATGCAGCAAAAGATTTAGAAATTCCGGAAGGAACCCTTAAATCAAGACATCGCAAATGTGTACAAGAATTAAGAACTTCAATGGGTGAATTATGACAGAACAAGAATTAATAGATAGCGGTGAACTCGAACTTTACGTTTGTGGTGCACTGGACAGCGTTAGAGAACGAGAGATTTCTACACTTATAAAATCATCTCCTAGAGTTAAGGAGGAAATGCTAGCCATCGAGCATGCCTATACCCAATTAGCAGCTGGTCTTGCGCCAGACAGCAATGATGCTGTTTACGACCGCTTAATGAGTGTTATAGGCAAGGAACAAAAAAATACCAGAATAGCGCCTTGGACTTCATATCTAGGTTGGGCTGCTGCCGTAGTATTTATTGTGGGCGCAGGTTATTTCTACAATCAGACAACGGTTATTCAACAAGACCTGAACAAAGTGGCGACTCAAAACGAAGTTTTGGAAACCCAGTTAAATCGGGAAACGGAGCAGAATGAAAGTTATCTAGCTACGCTTGACGCGCTGTCCGACCCCAATACGGTAAAGATTAAACTTGCAGGTCAGGGTGATTTTGAATCTACTAGTGCAGTTGCATTTTACAATGCTACAACAGCAACGACTTACTTTAACCTGGAAGGCTTACCTGAACCACCAGCAAATATGATTTATCAATTGTGGTCTCTAAAATTAGACCCTTTAACACCTACGAGTCTTGGCATCACAGGCAATACTGGTAAGGATGCAACAATCTTTGCTGTAAAGGACACGTACGGTTCTGAGGCATTTGGAATTACGCTAGAACCAGCCGGCGGTAGCGATGGTCCTACCATGGAAC
>JANQTO010000366.1 GCA_030731685.1 Nonlabens sp. | reverse complement strand
AAGATCATAAGGATGTATACCTACGGACACACGCATCAACATGTGTTGTGGGCGCTCAGCAATGTTACCATCTATTTTGAGTAGGTAGCTGCGCTCTAATGTTTTAAAACCAAAATAATCATAACCAAAATCCCGGTTATAGATAATAGCCGAGTTCAGTCTGTCAGCATTATCCTGAATGACTTTATACACCTCATCACTAATCATAGGTGCTTTTTTACCGTTATTAGGATTTACATATTCGTACAAATCTGTAACAACCTCAGTAAAGGTTTTCTTCGTGTTTTTATGCAAGTTTGAAACAGACACACGCGCAGCAAGCCTTGCATAGTCAGGATGTGCAGTAGTCATCGTTGCAGCGGTCTCTGCAGCGAGGTTGTCTAGTTCACTGGTAGTCACACCATCATACAAACCATCAATAACACGCATCGCTACTTTTACTGGGTCTACGTGATTGCTTAGACCGTAACATAGTTTACGAACTCGCGCGGTGATTTTGTCAAACATGACTGGCTCTTTGTGACCATCTCTTTTTACTACGAACATGCTGCTTTGTATTTAAATTAGAGAAAAAGGCTTCCACCCCAATTTCTCAAAAAGGTTAATTAATACGTAACACACGAGTGTTACGACGATACTATATGGTAATACAGCTGGAGCTGTATGAATTTAAAAGTTGGCTACTTACTAGAAATCTGCATCTAGCGAGAAGGAATCTACGGTATCCTTATTCTCGTTAACACTGTTCATAACACCTGCTTTCTGGTACTCACCTACACGTTTTTCAAAGAAATTTGTTTTCCCCTGAAGGTTAATCATGTCCATAAAATCAAACGGATTTGAAACATTGTAAACAGATTCACATTCTAGTTCATTCAACAATCTGTCTGTTACAAACTCTAGGTATTGGGTCATTAATTTTGCATTCATACCTATAAGGCTTGCAGGTAATGACTCGGTTATAAACTCACGCTCAATATTTAAAGCATCAACAATAATTTCTTTGATGCGTTCTTTAGAAACTTTTTCTTTCAGGTGGTGATTGTGTAGGTGAACAGCAAAATCACAATGCATACCTTCATCACGAGAAATTAACTCATTTGAGAACGTAAGTCCAGGAAGAAGACCGCGTTTTTTCAACCAAAATATAGAACAAAACGCACCAGAGAAGAAAATGCCTTCCACAGCTGCAAAAGCGATAAGACGCTCTGCAAATGATGGGCTTTCAATCCATTTCATTGCCCAATCTGCTTTTTTCTTGATAGCTGGAAAGTGCTCGATGGCTTTAAATAATTGATCCTTTTCCTTATCGTCCTTAACGTAAGTATCTATAAGAAGTGAGTATGTTTCAGAGTGAATGTTTTCCATCATGATTTGGAAACCATAGAAAAACTTCGCCTCAGAATATTGCACTTCGTTTACGAAGTTTTCTGCAAGATTTTCATTTACAATCCCATCAGAAGCTGCAAAAAATGCAAGTATGTGCTTGATAAAGTAACGCTCGTCTGCATTTAGGCTATTTTCCCAGTCAGTAAGGTCTTGGTGAAGGTCTATTTCCTCGGCCGTCCATATACAAGCTTGCTGCTTTTTATACCATTCCCATATGTCATGGTGCTGGATAGGGAAAATCACAAAACGATTGGGATTTTCTTGTAAAATAGGTTCTAAAGTTGCTTGTGTATGGTCCATAATATTGATTTTCTTGTTTTACCTCTAACTCGGGACTTACAAATATGGCAGATCTTTAAGGTTGTGAACAGGAAATTGACGTTGTCTTTTTCACAAGTTTTCAACATCATAACATTTACTTCTTATTTAAAATAAATGTTAAACAAAAGAATTAACAAACTGTTTTATAGACACTTGCGCCAAATAAGAAATGCCTTACAAAACTTAAAAATTAGTTGCTCAAACCCTAGTCACTATCACTAGCGAGACGGTTTTTTGAGGTTTATTCCTACAAAAATTAGCTGTTAAAAATTTTAGAAAGTTATCCACGCTTTCGCGAAAGCGAAACAGCAAAAATCATTTTTCTGAACGCAGATTTCTGTTTATCGCAAATCATTCTGGGCAATTTCTTCTAGCTCTTCATACCAAGCAAGTCCAAATTTACGAACCAGCGATTCCTTCAGAAATTTGTAAACCGGAACGCTAAGTTCCTCACCCAGAGCACATGCAGGGTCACAAATGTCCCATTTGTGGTAATTCACAGCTTTAAAATCTGTATATTCTTGAATCCTTACCGGATACAAGTGACACGATACGGGTTTATAAAACTGCGTCGCGCCGTCACGATATGCTGCCTCAATGCCGCAAAGCGCCGTTCCATTTTCACTAAAGGTTGTGTATGCACACTCTGCACCGTTAACGAGCGGTGTTTCCAGCTCGCCACTTTCACGCTCAATCCAGGTGCCTTGCGATTGAATTGCGGCAATGCCCTCGGGACGTAAATAGGGTTTTATCTTCTCATACTCACGGTCCAGAATATCGAGCTCTTTTTGTTCCAACGGCGCACCAGCCTCGCCGGCAACGCAGCAAGCACCTTTACAAGCGGTGAGATTGCAAACAAATTCTTTCTCAAGTAAATCGTCTGAAACAATGGTTTTTCCTAGCTGGAACATGAGTATTTAGTTTTGCGGTTGCAAAGGTAGTTTTTTAGTTTGTGAGTTTTTGAGTGGTGAGTCTGTGAGTCTGTCAGTGGTGAGCTGTGAGTTTTTTGATTGAGTTCTGGTTTGCAGTCTCAGATTCCTACTTCAGTTTTCAGTCTCAGTTTTCAGTCTCAGTTTCCAGTCTCAGTTCTCAGTCTCAGTTTCCAGTCTCAGTGAACAATCTTAATG
>JANQTO010000365.1 GCA_030731685.1 Nonlabens sp. | reverse complement strand
TTTGGAAAAAGTGAAATGCTGGACTTTACCAACTACGGTGTTAAAGGTGGAGCTACTTTTAAGATATCTGGAATTCAGTTTATAGATTTCAACGCAGGTTATTTAAATGATGCACCTAATCTAGGTCAGGCATTTTCAAATTCTAGACAAACTAATGCTACAGTAGAAGGCCTAGAATCGCAACTATCCTACTCTGGAGACCTAAGCTACATTTATCGCTCACCTATCGTAAAAGCAAGGCTTACTGGTTATTATACAAAGTTTGAAAGAGGTACAGACCTAGGTTTTTACTTTACAGAAGACCTTACAGGACTACCAAGTGATGATGGTGCAGCTTTTGTACAAGAAGTTGTTACAAACATAGACCGTCGTAATATGGGTATAGAAATGGGACTTGAAGTACAGGTAACGCCTACTATTAATCTAAAGGCTGCTGCAGCTTTTGGTCAGAACAGATATACAAACAATCCTGATCTTTATTTAACCAGCGACGATTTCAACGGACCGCTTCGTTTTGGAGATGGAACAGTAGCCCTCAAAGATTACCACGTTGCTGGTGGACCTGAGACTGCTATGCAAATAGGTTTTGAATATCGCGACCCAGATTTCTGGAACGTGGGAATCACTGCAAACTACTTTGCAAATGGATATTCAGATATCAACAAGCTTGCACGTACTGCAAACTTCTATCAGGATTTTGACGGACAGACTTTTACTGACTATGACCCTGCACTAGCAAGTGAGTTGTTAAGACAAGAACAGTTCGCCGACTATACCCTCGTAAATATTATAGGTGGTAAGTCATGGAGAATCGACAATAAATTTGTAGGTTTCTTTGCTACCATTAATAACGTATTTGGTTCAGAATTTAAAACAGGCGGATTTGAACAAGCCCGTAACTCTAATTTCAGATCTATACGTGATGATAAGAACAACCCTACAGAGGTATTTGCACCACGTTACTTTTTTGGTAATGGAACCACATATTACGTAAATATTTACCTAAGATTTTAAAAAAGCTATGATTAACTTAATAAATAACAGAACAATGAAAAATTTCAATAAATTATTTGCAATGGCAGCAATCATCGCTTTTGCAGCAGGTTGTGTAAGTGACGACGATTTTGGTGTTCCAGATACTGCACCAGGAGAAGCGGTAGTGGTTCCTGGAACCCTAGTAGAATTATCTACGGTAACAAATAGACTTATACAGTCTGGTGACCCTGCGTTCAAATTTGAGGACACAAATGAGTATGTTGCTGCATATGTAATTTCAAATGACGAAGGTGGTAACTGGTTTAAGGAACTAATAGTTCAAGACAAAGCAGAAAATCCTACGATAGGAATTAACATACAAATAGATGTAAACCCGTTGTTCACTACTTACGAATTCGGTAGAAGAATTTACATTAAACTGGACGGTTTAACGGTAGGAACTAAAAATGGTGTTTACACATTAGGAATAGGTGATGGAATCGATAGAATTCAAGAATCTAGAAGAGATGAGTTTATCCTAAGAGATAATGTTGTTGAAACTATAGTTCCTAGAGCTATCACATTTGCAGACTTCTCTAACGCGCTAGAAAATACATGGGTTCAACTATCTAATGTGCAATTTACTGCTGAGGATTTAGGAAAGACATTTGCAGCTGAGGCGACTGACCAATTTGATGGAGAACGCAAAATTAAGAGCTGTTCAAGTGCTTTCGGTGGAGACGCCAATTTATGGACAAGTACCTTCTCAGATTTTAAATCACTGACCGTACCAAGCGGTAAAGGAACTGTAAATGCTATTCTTACCAGAGATTTCTTTGATGCTGCATACGTACTTTATGTAAATACTCCTGACGATTTCAACTTTGACGACCCTAACCGTTGTGACCTTTTACCACTTTCTTGCGGTGTTGTTGCTGCAGCAGGACCTAACACCCTATTATTTGAAAACTTTGAAACACAATCTACAGGCGCAAATGCTATGCCTGCAGGATGGGTAAACTTTCAAGAAGAAGGAACACAGACTTGGAGAGTTTATACTGCAACGGGTACAAACGCTTCTTTAGGTAAGAGTGTAAACGTTGGTTCATTTAGGTCAAACGATGCAAGTACAGTAGCATGGTTAGTAACTCCTAGATTTGATTTTGGTGCACAAACAGGTGAGGTAATTTCCTTTGAAACGTCTAACAGTTTTGCTGATGGTTCAACTATGCAGGTACTTTTCAGCAATGATTGGGACGGTACTCCTGCTGGTATAAGAACAGCAACATGGCAGCCTCTAGGTGATGCAACAATCGTACAGGACACAGAGAACTTCGGTAACTGGGTATTCTCTAGAAATGTGTCGCTAGACTGTGTTACGGGAACAGGTGCAATAGCATTCCGTTATCAAGGTTCAGGAGATACTGCTAATGACGGTACTTACGAACTTGACAACATAAGACTTTCTAGTAACTAAGAATTTTTTAAGTAATTTAAAAGCTGAAGCGGCTGTTCCTAATGGAGCAACCGCTTTTTTTATGAGTATATTTAAAATACTATTTCTAGAAACTCTGAAACATATCACTATTTTTATTGACTATACACTAATAAAACCCTCATTCTAAATTATTTAACTTCTTAAAACGATTCTAAAAAAATAAGAGCCAAAAGACCCAATAGAAGGTCTCAACAAATATTTAGCTAACACGAAAGATTTTTTTATAGCTATATTATATGGAAAAGAATGTCGATTTTATGTAGTTTCACTAACGCACTCTCCACACTGGCGAGAGGTCTACAACAGTAAAGAAAAAGTAATCAAAGACTCTGATGAATATGTAATTTACTGTGCGGACGATGTT
>JANQTO010000364.1 GCA_030731685.1 Nonlabens sp. | reverse complement strand
TCATTAATGAGATGTTCCATTTTTTCAAGCGTTTCTTCTATAAGAGAAACGTTCTTTAAGCTCGTATTATCAAATTTCTCAATATTATCCTCTTTTAACCAATTAATAAGTGCATCAATACTCCTCAAAGGAGACTTCAAGTCATGAGATACTATGTATGCATACTCATGCAGCTCGTTATTACTTCTTTCTAATTGACTGAGTAATATCTCCTTTTGTTGTTCTAAGCTTTTTAAATCTGTTATATCTAGATGAATACCTATAGACCCCACAAGATTCCCTTTCAAATCATAGTTAGGCGCCCCACTTACAAGCCAGTGTCGCTTTTCCTTCTTTTTATTCCAGACTTCAATTTCATAAGAGCTGGATTGGCCTTTTAAACGGTTACGGTTTTCAGTTTTAAAAACTTGAGAGTCTTTGTTAACTAAAAATACTTGAGAGGCCTTTCTTCCCAATAGTTCATCTTCACGATAACCACTTATTTCACAAAAACTATGGTTGACCATTAATATTTTGTCATCCTGATCTACTTCAACCAAGCCTAAGTTCATATTTGCGATAATACTACTGTATTTCTGCTTTTGAGATTCTAAACTCTTGCGGTAGGAACGATTTAAAGTAACATCTCTATATGACCACAGGTGTCCTTGATAAATTCCGTTTTCTATAATAGGAATAAAATCTCGTTCTAAGATTTTACCATTTTTCATAGGTAATTCATCTCCTATGACAATTTCCTTTTTAACCAAAATTTCTTCAACTCTAGCAATAAAATTATCAGCATCTCTAAATAAATGCTTTGAATTACTAGCAGCTTCAGAACAGTCAAAGCCTACCATTTCGTCAGCTGTCATGGGTATTTCAAAAAAATCGCAAAACCTTTTATTGGTAAGTACTATTTTACGGTATTGATCTTCAAGTAAAACAGCATTCTCTAAATTCAGTATTAAAGTAGATAGTCTGTTTTCAGACTCAATCAGCTTTTCTTGGTCTTTTTTACTCTCTGTAATATCCCTAACGATTCCCTGGGCAGCCTTTGGCACTCCAGCAGCATCGTAAATAACACTACAGTTAATATGCACTAATTTAGATACATTACTTTTAGTAACAATTCTTACTTGAATATCGGTAACAGCACCTTTATCTAATAATTCCTTGAAATAATGAAATATATTTTCAAACTCATCCCGATGAGCAATAGTCATTAAGTTAATAGGCTCATTCTTTATATCGGCCTCTAACAAATCAACTGCGGCATCATTCATTTTAAGAATATTTCCTTTTAAATCTGTAACGACATATGCATCTACAATATTCTCAAAAACGCCATTTAATTCAGATGTTTTTTCATCTATCAATAATCCTAATTTCTTATTTGAATCTTGTAATTTTTGAGTGATGTCATAAAGCTCAGCGGCCTTTTGTTCCAGTATTTTTTCTGCTTGTTTGCGGGCCGCCTTTTCTCGAGCAAGAGCTCTTTCTAATATGTCAACCTCGCTATTCTCCATTAACTTTTATGGATTATAAAATTCACTTCGGTCCCATCGTTGTTTATTTTATCAATAGTAATCTCTGAACTCATTTTAAAATGTTCAAAAGTTTTGTTCATTAATCCTAATCCGAAATGATGCATGGCTCTACTAGATTTATAATTCAGCACAAGGTGGTTCTCGGTTTTTTCTAAAACCCGAAAAGTAGGCAGCTCGGCATCTGGATAAATTTTTCTTACTTCTACATGTATGTGATTTTCTATAGAAGAAATCATTTCTATAGGATCCTTATAAGTAGCTAGCAAACCTGGGTAACTGTCTTCTATGACATGGAAAAAATATTCTCCATAAGTCAGAAGTAATTGATCTACACTTAATCCTGTATGCTTACTTAAGCTTTGAATAAGCTGCAGCATCTCAGAAAAACTGTAAGTACCTATAGATGTGTATACACCTTGAGATGGTAAATCTGACTCTTCAATTATTTGATCAACCATTTGTAGACCAAATTTTATCTCTACTAAATCTAAAAACTCGGTGAAAACTATTCCTTTCATATCAATACTTTACAAACAATTCATTAATACTCCAGTAAGACAGTAATCTATATATTTTATCAACATATTCCTCATATTTAAGAGGTTTTAAAACATAACCTGCAATTCCCAGATTGTAACAAGCTAGTAAGTCACGCTGGTTATTTGAGGTTGTTAAAATTATGGTAGGTATGTATTTCAAACTATCGTCATTTTTTAGAATAGTTAAAAATTCTATTCCATTAATTTTAGGCATGTTTAAATCTAGTAATATTATATCAGGTAATTGATCTCTTTTCTCTAAAATTGACAAAGCCTTCTCACCATTATCTGCTTCAATAATGGTATGCTTTTCTTCAAATGTCGATAATGCTCTATGCATTTTCATAACTTCTATAGTATCGTCTTCTATAAGTAATACTTTCAAATTGCGTGCTTTCATGATAATAGATCGTGAAGCAAATTAACTGTATTTTGCTTTGCCATATTTTTATATCGATGATGAGCTTATTAAGTGTCGACGGATAACCATTAAGTGTCGATGAATGGGCAATTTCTGTGTATAAACAATTAAAGTATCGTACTGTGAGCCATAATGACAGGCAGCAATCGTGGCATATTCCTTGGAAACTAGGTACGCAACAACATAGGTTTCACATTTAATTAATTACATGGGTTTTTTCGGTTACATAATACTCTTTCTTATAGTTCGCTGGATTTTTAGTATGATTTCCAGTTCCAGTTCACAACCTCAACAAGGAGCACGACCAGGTTTCGGTCGTAGTACGACAGTAAGTCCAGAAGATTTTGAGTTGCATTTATTATCACTTACGTCCATAGTCATAAAAGCTGACGGCAAGGTAACTCAGGAAGAACTGGATTATGTGCGCCAGTATTTTGTAGGCGCCTACGGCAAGGAACGTTCTAACGCGATTTTTAAGGTTTTCAATGAAGTTGTCAAAAAACGAGAGGTAAACGCAGCGAGGATTTGTGCATACCTAAATGCACGAACCCGTTATGAATCGCGATTACAAATACTTCATTTTCTATTTGGTATCGCAAATGCCGATGGTAACATAAGCACGCCAGAATTGCGTGCCATGGAGCAAATTGCCGGTTACCTAAAACTTACCCAAAATGATTTTATCTCCATTAAAGCGATGTTTGTTAAGGACCGTGACAACGCATACAAAATTTTAGAAATAGATAAAAGTGCAACAGATGGCGAGGTAAAACGTGCTTATAGGGAAATGGCAAAACGTTACCATCCAGACAAACTCATGGATATGGACGAGGCATACCGAAAAGGAGCTCAAGAAAAATTCAATGCCGTTCAGGATGCCTACGATACCGTGCGCAAAGAACGTGGAATGGTGTAGCGTTCAGCCACAGTTTTCAGCCGTGATAGCAGTTTGCGGTCAAAAGCTTACTATTTCACAAGAGTTTAGTCATTAAACAACGATTATCAATCATTTTTTAGCCTTGTCTAAAAATATATTTTTGTAAGCACTAACCTGTTGTATATTTGCACAATGCAATCCGTATCTGAAGAAAATTATATAAAAGCACTATACCATTTGCAAGATGGTGAAACGCTAGTTTCTACAAATGACATTGCTGGAAAGATGAACACCAAAGCATCGTCTGTAACCGACATGCTTAAAAAACTTGCTGAAAAATCACTCATAGATTATGTTCCTTATAAAGGTAGCAAACTCACTCAAAACGGGCGGAGCTGCGCCATGCAAATAATAAGAAAACACAGGCTATGGGAGCTGTTTCTTGTCGAAAAACTCAATTTTTCTTGGGACGAAGTGCATGAGGTTGCTGAACAACTGGAGCACATACAATCGCGCAAGCTTATTGACGAAATTGACAAACTTCTTAATCGCCCTAAATACGACCCTCACGGCGACCCTATTCCCGATGAAACCGGAACCATCATTGAAAATACATACAATACGCTCGCAGAATTGAAAACAGGAGACGCAGCTAAGCTCAGTGCTGTAACTGACAGCTCGGCTATTTTTCTACAATATCTTGATAGAAATAAGCTGGAAATAGGGAGTGTCTTAAATGTCGTATACCGCGAAGAATTAGACGGTTCATGCACTGTTAGTACCGAGCATGGCAAATTGTATTTATCACAAATGGTTGCTTCTAAACTGTTAGTAATTCCAAATACATCATCAGAGTCAAATACATAAGTACCCTTTAAATAACTACCATGGAACAAATTATAACATATTTTGAAGGCCTAGACCCTATCGTAGGTGCACTTATAGCTACTACATTTACATGGCTCATAACAGCAGCTGGCGCATCACTTGTCTTTTTATTCAAAACAGCAAAGCGCAGCGTTCTTGACGGTATGCTAGGGTTTACCGGTGGTGTCATGGTAGCTGCAAGTTTCTGGTCTTTATTGTCTCCAGCTATTGAAATGTCTGGCGGTGAAGGCTTTGTGAAAGTAATACCTGCCGCGGTCGGGTTTGGCGCAGGTGCCTTATTCTTGTTTGGATTGGATAAAATACTACCTCACTTACATATTAATTTTCAGAAAGATGAGGCCGAAGGTGTAGAAACAAACTGGCGCAAGACGACCCTATTAGTACTTGCAATCACGTTGCACAATATTCCTGAAGGACTCGCGGTCGGTGTACTTTTTGGAGGTGTTGCAGCTGGTTATGAAGGAGCAAGCATCGCAGGTGCCGTTGCGCTAGCCATAGGTATAGGGTTGCAAAATTTTCCCGAAGGTTTTGCAGTAGCAATGCCGCTGCGTCGCGCCGGCGTAAGTAGGTTTAAGAGTTTTTGGTACGGTCAGTTAAGTGCCATCGTAGAGCCTGTAGCAGGTGTATTAGGCGCATGGGCCGTCTTCACCTTTCAACCTATATTGCCTTACGCACTTGCTTTTGCCGCTGGTGCTATGATATTTGTCGTAGTTGAAGAAGTCATACCCGAAACACAACGCGATAAATTTACCGACATAGCCACCCTTGGCTTTATAGGTGGCTTTATCATTATGATGTGTCTGGATGTTGGGCTTGGATAATTTGTAAATATTATCGTGTTAACAATTCTAAATACATAAACAGCATATAACACATAGAGCTACCTCGCTATGCTAAAAACTAGGTTTTCTTTTCTCTAAAAATGCCGTGGTACCTTCTACAAAATCCTCTGTACCGAAGGAGGAACCGAAATTATCAATTTCGGCCTGGTAGCCGTCAACACCGTCTACATAACCTGCATTTACTGCGTCTATCGCTGCGCTTATAGCAACTGGGCTATTTCTCATAATTTTTGTAGCTAGAATGGTGGCAAATTCCATAAGCCCTTCTTGTTCTACAACGTGATTAACTAAACCAAAACGATGCGCAGTTTGAGCATCTATCATTCCGGCGGTCATGATCATTTCCATGGCGCGGCCCTTGCCTACAAGTTGTGGTAAACGTTGTGTACCACCATAACCTGGAATTACACCCAATGAAACTTCGGGCAAGCCCATTTTTGCATTGTCACTAGCGACTCGTATATGCGCAGCCATGGCAAGTTCCAGGCCACCGCCCAGTGCAAATCCGTTCACTGCGGCAATTACGGGCACCGAGCAATTTTCTATTGCATCAAATAAGGTTTCCTGCCCGTGAGCGGCAAGTCGCTTTCCTTCGTCAGTTGTGAAATGTGCAAACTCGGCAATATCGGCTCCTGCAACAAAAGCTTTTTCTCCTGAACCAGTGAGTATAATGACACGGGTTAGTTCATCTTCTTCAGCAGTGCCTATTGCGTGACTCAACTCTGCAATGGTTTCTTTGTTTAACGCATTGAGTTTGTTGGGCCTATTTATGGTGATAGTCGTTATATGGTTGTCTGTAGTACTTAATACGTTATTATAATCCATTGCTTTTTTATTTAAGGTTATAAAGTTAGTGATATGCCTTTTAATCTAGGAATTTATATGGTAGGACCTTGGTAAAGTAACAGTAAACGTTGTTCCCGAGTCTATCGCAGTGACAACTGTAATAGTTCCTTTAAAATTCTCTACGATTTGCTTAACCATGGCAAGGCCTAAACCCATTCCGCTAGACTTTGTTGTAAACTTAGGTTCAAATATCTTTTCCACAAATTCAGGGTGTATTCCTGACCCATTGTCTGTTACTGTTAAAAATATATTAGTTGCGTCGTGTGTGACTAATACTTTGATAGACGGGTTTTTCTGTTCATCTAACGCTTGGATAGCATTTTTAACCAAATTTGTCACAACCCGTATAAGCTGAGTTCGGTCAAATATGGCATAAATCTCTTCAATATCTTGCGCATACTCAATATACGACTCATTAAAAATATCCAATGCAAGCTGTGTAATTTTAGGAACGTCTACCTCTTCACGTTGCTGGGCAGGCATGGTTGCATAGGTAGAAAACGTAGAGGCAATGTGACTCATAATGTCTATTTGCTCAATGATGGTGTTAGAGAACTCATTGATTTTCTCACTGGCATCTTCTGCTGTTGGGTCAAACCTGCGCTGGAAACTTTGAACGGTTAAACGCATGGGTGTAAGTGGGTTTTTTATCTCGTGCGCAACCTGTTTTGCCATTTCGCGCCAGGCTTGCTCGCGCTCGCTGGTCGCCAGTTTTACGGCACTTTCCTCGAGCTCATCAACCATGTCATTATACGATTTGATAAGTGCGTTTATTTCTTCACTTCCCGTAGAATCCACCCTTATTTTCTGGTTACGACGTGCTATGTTAAACCCGGTGATGCGCTCTTTTATATCACTAAGCGACCTCGTAATATATCTCGATAAAAAGTAAGCGAGTGCTATGGACATCATAAACATAACTAGGTAAACAACAGACAGTCGCATGAGAAACTCCCGAAGTTCATAGCTCATAAAGTCGTCATTCTCAAGATAGGGTAAGTGCAGTATGGCTATATTCTTAAACTTAGCGTCTACAATGTAAGAATAGCTGGACCTAAAATTCTTGCCGCCTTCATCAAATTTTATAACGTACCTGTTATCATCAGACTGCCGCAGTTCGAACAAAATTTTATCGCTTATTTGATAAGAAAGGCTGTCTGTAACGAGATTTCCCTTGGAGGTTTTGATAAGTCTACCCTTCATGTCGTACATAACAACGGGCATTTCATGAATATCGCTTATGATATAGATTTCTTCCTTAAATATAAGTGGAATGTTTGCCGTACTTACCTCATACGAGGTCTTCTTCAAAGTATAAGAAATACTCTCTTTAACACTTTGTTCTTTGCGCTCTAATCGTTTATTGTGATAGTCTCTTGCCTGTTCCCTACTTTGATAAATAGAAACGCCAGCAATAAGCACGCTAGAAATAAGCGTGAGCACAATCATGGAGAAAAATATGCGGTTACGCAGGCTATTTCTTAAAAATCTCATATTAGGTAAAAATAGCAATAATTAAGCCAGTTAGCCACCTGTTTGCGTGGTAGATGATTCTGTGTATTACGATGCCTGTAGATTGTCCGCTTTCGCGAAAGCGAACTCCATACAAGCAATCATTTATCACCACAAAAAAAGTCCCAAGGTATCTTGAGACTTTTAAATATAAGGAGTTAATAATTACACCATTTCTACCCATTTAAAACGGGTGATTTCCTGTGGTATCACGATGCGCTCCGTGATACGCTGCATACGGGCTGGTAATTTCATGAGATATTCGCGTGCTTTTTCAGCCTCATCAGTTAGGTTTTTAATACTTGCAATGTCCCATACCTCAATGAGTTTTTGCATAATGTCTATGTAATCCTGAGCCGTGTAAACGCCCAATCGCTGTGCACTATCAGAAAAATCGGCAAAAGCTGAACTTATACTTTGCCCAGATTCTCTCAAATACTGTGCTGGCATGACGATTTTGTTAACCATCATTTCCTTGAAGGCTATCATCATGTTGCTAGGGTCTATCTTAAATATCTCGTCTACAAAGGTGCAATATGCCTTATGGTGGCGCATCTCGTCACCAGATATAATTTTACACATTCTAGCAAGTTGCGTGTTACCATATTCACGAGCAATTTTTGCAACCCGATTATGTGATATGTACGTTGCGAGTTCCTGAAAACTGGTGTATACAAAGTTTTTATATGGATCACGGTCTGTACCTATATCAAAACCATCTGAGATCAAATGGTGCGTTGTAATTTCTATCTCGCGCATATTCACGCGTCCTGATAAATATAGATACTTGTTAAGAACGTCTCCATGTCTATTTTCTTCTCCACTCCACTGCCTTACCCATTTAGACCAAGCATTTCCTTTACCTTCCATCTGGTTTACGCCTTCTACGTCCATGAGCCAAGACTCGTAAGTCGGTAATGCTTCTTCGGTGATTGTATCACCTACCAGCGTTACCCAGAAATCGTAAGGAAGTTCTTTTGCAAGCTCACGCAATTCTTTAACCTCGTCAAAAAACGTATCTTTTTGAGAATCAGGTAAAAAATCTGTTGGTTGCCATATTGTTTCGGGAGCAATGAGAAATTGTTCCATGAATGTGGAAACTTTACTCTCTAAGGTCTGCATGACCTCTATGCGTATATTTTTTAGGGGTGTAATCATTTATGTTCACTATTTTATCAAGCTATTATCGTAAAGATAAGGGCTTTAAAGTTGTTTTGTACGTATTCTCTTCTTTTATTAACCTAGGTTCATTATTGTACATTTTCGTTTATGGCGTTATGCACTAAGGTTTGTGTCTCTAGTATCACCTCATCTTGGTCACGACCAGCGATAGGTATAGGAACGTGAACCGTAAGATGGATGTTATTAAAAATACCATAGGGAAACTTGCCGTAGCGGTCTACTTTCCACGAGTTGTTTATGGTAATAGGAACCACGACAGCATCTGGTATATATTTAAAGAGTGTTTTAAGGCCGCGTGTTTGAAATGGTTTGGGCACTCCTGTACGACTGCGTGTACCTTCAGCAAATATCATGGCGCTGCGTTTTTTTGCATGCACATTCTTTGCAAATGCCATAAGAGCAGTTAACGCTTGTTTTGGGTCCTTACGGTCTATACCACAATTCTCGCCTACACGTAGGTTATAAGATATGCTTGGAATTCCTTTTGCGAGTTCTTTTTTTGCAATAAACTTGGGATGATAATCACGCAGGTAATAAATGAGCGGTGGTATGTCAAACATACTCTGGTGGTTAGAAACAAATATGTATGACGGCCCTACCGGCAAATCCTCAGTAAAATCTATATCGTAGGTAGTTCCTAAAAACAGTTGAGACTTCATTAAAAACCAGTTCAAAATATAAACACTTTTTCTATGCGCATCATATCCTAAAAAATGGTGACAAAACACCTGTATAGGATGAAAAATAAGCAACAATAGAAAAAACACCACTAAATGGATTACCGTAAGGGGATAGGCGATTAGTTTTTGCATGGTGACAAATATAAAATGAAAAACGTGCATACTCACCGACCACATGGGTCAATCAGTATGCACGCATAGTAATTTATAGAACCTGCTATCTAGCAGTTCTCGTTATAAGCTTCTTTGAGATTTTCAGCAATCATCTCTGCTGGGCGACCTTCAATATGGTGACGCTCTAGCATGTGTACAAGCTCGCCGTCCTTAAATAATGCCATAGATGGTGAACTAGGTGGAAACGGAACCATTGCTGCTCTTGCTGCATCTACTGCTTCACGGTCTACGCCCGCAAAAACTGTCACGATGTGGTCTGGCTTTTTGTCGTTTAGTAAAGACATTTTTGCACCTGGACGAGCATTTGCAGCTGCACAACCACAAACAGAGTTCACTACAACAAGTGTAGTTCCCTTTTTAGATAACGCTTCTTTAACTGAATCTTGAGTATATAGGTGCTCAAATCCTGCGACTCCTAAATCGTCGCGCATAGGTTGAACTAATTCTGGTGGATACATAATTTAAAATTTTTACAAAGGTAGAACCTCTGGGCTGTAGAATAAAACCTATTGCATCATTAATTCTTATGCGAGGTTTACGTTTTTTAATGGACTATTGTTAAGCGACAGCACTACATCCTAAAATTACGGTTGTCTTTTTTCTCGCTATGCTTTTTCTTATCGTTCAAACGTTTTCTTTTTACAGATGCTGGAGTGGTGCGCTTAAGACGCATCTTTTTAGGCTTAGTACCTGTTTGAATTAAATCAAGTAGTTTCTTGAATACAAGTTCTTTGTTTTTTGCCTGACTTCTAGATTCCTGACTCGATAGTAGTAAGCGACCATCTAGAGTTAATTTATTTGCTAGTGCCGCTAGTAGTCTTTCCTTAGAATTCTCGTTAAGCGCAGTTGATTCAACTACGTTCCACTCTAGGTTTATCTTTGTCGCGACCTTGTTGACGTGCTGGCCACCAGGACCGCTACTCGTTACGGCTTTATATTGAACCTCGCTATTTAAGATTTTTAAGTCCATGTTATAGCTGGTGTGCTGGTTTAAGTAAGTCGTTTACCGTTTTTACTGGATTAAACGTTAGTAACGGAACTTCTACAAAAACGGTATTCCAAAACGCCATACCACCATTCCACAATCCTGGAAGTTCCAGCGCTTTGATAGGTTCACCCATAAATGACTTAGTCGTGATAAAGCCTGTTTCCCCGTCGCAAAACTTAGTCAAATCAAATTTATTTCCCTCAAAATCGCGAATACCACATACTAAATCAACCGGGTTGAAATGCGTGCCTCCTTTAAAAATACTTACTTGCTGCGCATTGCTCGTATTTACCTGCGCACTTTCTACAATCTCTATGCTAGTCTCACCCTGCTGGTTTGTAAGCCAAAACGGGCCGCCACCAGGTTCACCTTCATTTTTTACCATACCGCATATGCGAAGTGGTCTATGGAGCCTATCAAATAAAAATTCTAGCTGGTAAGAAGTGGAATATTTATCGTATCCTGCAGGTAACACGCAACACAACGTTTTCGTAAGAAACTGTTCTATCTCTTGCTGCACACCTTGTTCTAAACTGCCGTTTTTTAGAATTTTCAAATAAGTGAATATACGTTGCTGCACTTCTAGAAGATAACCGCCCAGCATTTTTTTATAAAAGCACACCTCTTGCTCTATAGAAGAAATAGTGACACTATCTATGTTTTTGATAAAAACGATTTGAGCATCTAATTCGTTCAAATTATTGAGCAACGCACCATGTCCCGCCGGTCTAAAATACAAAAAGCCATTTTCTAGAACTACTGGATTGTTTTTAGAATCCACCGCAATAGTGTCAGTAGACTCTTGCTGGTGAGAAAAAGATAATTCAAAAGTAACCCCTGTTTTTTGTTGTACAATTTCTTTAATGCGGTCAAACTCGGCCTTGAAATCTTGCTTAGAAGCTGGTGCGATGGTAAAGTGTAATTTTGCCACCGACTTGCTTTGCGCATAAATAGCCGCTTCAAAAAGATGCTCCTCAAAGGCCGATGCTGCATGGTCCTTATATCTATGGAATGGTACAAGCCCTTTAGGCATAGAAGCATAATTAAAACCTGATTCCAACAGCATTTCCTGCACAAAAAATACCTTTTTATCACGATCACTATACTTAGACCAATCAGTGTGTTTTGATTTGAGCGCTTTTTTTATTTCCTTGTAGAATGGAAATTTTTCAATAGCTATAAAAAAGGTGAAAAGCTCTTGGGCTTTGTATTTGTTAATATATGAATTAAGAGAATCTTCCTGCGGATTAAAATCTCTCAAAAACTCGTGCAAAAACTTGAACATGCGTGTCGCAGCGCCACTTGCAGGTACAAATTTTACGATATCTAACGATTCACGTTGCGATTCATAATGCGCTACACAATCATGTTGATGTGCGTCAGTGAGCAATGTTATACCATCACCTTTAACAGCGGCGCGAACTAAATTTATGGCAGGAAATCCATTGCGGAATCTTGCAAGCTGGTCTTCTAGTTGCTTGATGGATATTCCTTTATCCCGTAACTGGTCTTGCTGTTGCGCGGTTAAATTCATGGTAATATGGTATCTATAGCTGCAATAGCGGTTTGCAATCGCTCACTTGCGGTGCCGCTCACAAGAACGTAATTCTTATTGCGATTTTTAAGTTCGTTTTCAAACAGGTTAAATAAAGATTCTCGCTGGTCAGGCCGGTCCCGTAAATCGTCTGCCTCCCACGGGATATCTATATTCATGAGTAAATATAGATCAACGTGGTCATTTTGCGCAAGATCTTCCATGGATTTTGGCACCTTGTTGAAATATGCCTTACTGTAAACCAAGGTTTCTAAAAGGTCTGTATCACATATAAGCAATTGATGACCTTGCTGGGCAGCTACTTTTTCTAATTCACGTTGCCCTTTTACAATAATTTTTAAATCGTCGTAACTACACGCTTCGCCGGTGGCGTTAAACTTAGCCTGCAGGTAATCTCTAGCAAACTCAGGTATAAGCGCAGTTTGATAGTGGGTTGTCAGCTTTCGCGAAAGCGTACTCTTTCCAGTACTTTCAGGGCCATAAAGAACTACCTTTATGCTACCTGGCGAGCGTTTTCTATGTATTTTTTCCATGCGACAAAACCGAAGTAAGCAATAATAGCAAGAATTAAGTAAAGAAGTGCACTAAAAGTGTAGCCTTTGTACACATACAAGGGCACAGAAATCACATTACCTACTAGCAAAACCAGCCAGTGTTCCAGCTTACGACGCGCCATGAGCCACATGCCCGCAAAGAAGATACCGGTCGTTATCA
>JANQTO010000363.1 GCA_030731685.1 Nonlabens sp. | reverse complement strand
AACTACGGCGCCTGGTGCGCAGGCAACAATCGTGTAGTCACTATGGATTGTGGTGCCGTCTTCTAACGTGATAACATCGCCCACTACGCTTTTAACCGCTGTGCGCAAACGTATGTTTTGACTAGGTATTTGCGCGGCAAGTTGTTTTGCTATCGCTTGGATACCACCAGCCGGAATGGTCGCATTGCCTTCACTAAACATCTTGAAAACAAATTCAAACATACGGCTGCTCGTAGCAAGTTCAGTTTCTAAAAATATTCCTGTGTAAAAAGGTCTAAAAAACTGATTAATTATTTTATCTGAAAAACCAAATTCCTGTAAATACTGCAAAGTCGTTTGTTCTGGTGTTTCAAAAATGGCAGAGAGACTTTTCTTTGTCAGCTTTCGCGAAAGCGAGAACATCAACCACTTATCTTTTAAACTACCTACTCCAGCGGTAAGTGTAGACCACAGGAAACCACTACTGCGCCTAGGGTCGCCTATTTTGTGAGCCTTACCATCCATGTGAACGATAGAACCTGGTACAAATTTTATGAGGTTCAAAGCGGCAACATCGAGGAACTCATCTACCGCAGGATATGCGTCAAGCATTACTTGGAAACCATGGTCCAGTACAACACCGTTTAGGTTGGTCGTTTGCAAGCGGCCGCCTACATGTGCGCTCTGCTCCAAAATCACAGGTTCAAAACCTTGTTTTTGCAACGTGATAGCAGCCGTGAGGCCACTCATACCAGCACCTATGATGTAAATTGCTTTCTTCTCTTCCATGATGCAAAAATAAGCACTTGTAACTCCTTACAATGCGTTTAATAAAGCCTTAACATAAATTCTTTTTTAAGAAACTAACTTTGTGAAAAAGGCCAACTTAATGATATTCTCACAGACCAGCAACGAAAACGTAGGACGCACGCTAAGTGATGTTCTTACCGCTTATTATAATGACTTTATCGCTGCAGTACCCAAAATTGCACTAGGAATTGCGATTGTAACTATAGGCTTTCTTATTGCACGTTTCATAGGGAAATTCACTACAAAACAAGTGCGACTGCGCACCGAAGACCCATTGATGTCCAAATTCTTAGGAAACGCCATGCGTACCATTCTGGTCATCGTATTTATTATGATTGCATTGCGCGCTGCTGGCCTAGGCGATATAAGCGCAGGAATACTCGCAACTGCAGGTGCAAGTGCAGTAGTGTTAGGATTTGCTTTTAAAGATATAGGCGAGAATTTCATCGCTGGTGTTATTTTAAGTTTTAACAGACCTTTTAATGTTGATGATACGGTAGAGATTGGTTCTAATTTTGGTCGCGTAAAGGCACTGGAGTTTAGGTATACAAAGTTGAAAACCTTTGACGGTAAAGACGTGTACATCCCTAATAGTGACGTTATTACCCAACCTGTTACAAATTATACCGAAGACGGTTTTTACCGAATGGATTTTACGGTAGGACTGGATTACAACGACGACATAGACGCTGCCAAAGAACTCATCATGCAGGCTCTCGATACCGATGTAAAAGTGGTGAAGAACGACACACACGTAAATTATGTCATGGAAGAATCACTGGCGACAAGCACCGTGAATTTAAAAATATTCTTTTGGATTGACACGCAGGAATTTGGTCATGTGGCAAACAGAACCAAAGGCCGTGTTATAGGAAAAGTAAAACAAGAACTCATGGCAGCTGGCTACTACTTACCAGCAGATATTCAAGAAATCAAATTGTATGGTAAAGAAGTTGATATACCTTTGTCTTTTAAAGATAATAGAACAGATAAGTCATGATAAAAGCATTTAAATACCTCGCGATAGCCGAAGGATATTCTTTCCTTTTCATCCTGTTTGCAACCATGCCACTTAAATATTTAGGAGGTTTACTTCTACCCAATAAAATTATGGGAATGGCACATGGATTTTTGTTTTTGGCCTACGTTGTAATGGCTATTATTGTCTCCCAATTATTGAAATGGAACTTTAAAAAACTACTCGTTGTTCTTGCGATGTCTGTGGTGCCGTTTGGAACTTTCTGGATGGAGCGTGAATATTTGGAAGGTGGAGTGGTTAGTAATGCTTAAGAATCCTTGCTGAAAAGACAAATATTCAGCTGTCTAGGTCAAATCACGCTGATTTTGCATTTCTGATTTGAAATTTTTGAGCAAAATTAAATACACAATAAAAATGAGAGCATTTATTTTCTTTTTTAGCATACTTACTTCGGTATTAACTGTGTCAGCACAAAATGTAGAAATAGAAGGTATATATTCATTCTACACCAAAGCAGATAGTGTAAAAAATTTAGATAAACCTTTTTTGATTACTCCTGATTTCAAAGTAGCGCTTTCTAAATTAGAAAAACAACATCCATCTAAATTCTTTGAAAAATCGGGTGATTATTTTCAAAGCTTCGAATTTGATAATAGTGCATTTTTATATCATCTTGGAATTTTAAGATATTCCTATTACAATTTGACAAATGAGGACTACGAAGCTAGTGGCGACGGAGCTCTCTTTTCCTCGCTAAAATTCATGGTGGGCGAAGCAATTTCAATCTATCTGAAAAACGATATTGAAAAGTACATAGAAATTCTACAAGCAGTGGATACTTATAATTTATCAAATGACTATGTTTTTCACTCTAAAAACATTTATACAAATGAGTTCAATAATTTATTATTTAACGAGCTAATCAACGATTTATCAAGTAATAAAACGGAATATAGTACAGATTGGTTGCTTGAACGCAACAAAATGAAAGAGCAATTAAAAAGTATGCTTGAGTCTGATAAAGAAAATAGAAAGAAGCAATAATAACTCTGAACTTGGTACAATCCCAGCACACCCATCTCCTGTCTTCCCTCAAGGGAAG
>JANQTO010000362.1 GCA_030731685.1 Nonlabens sp. | reverse complement strand
ATGTATCACGATGTAGAAACACGCCGTAATAGTGTAGGCTATCGTTCTAACATTACCAGAGCTGCTGAGGCCCTGACGATGGCTGGTGAGTTCAAGAAAGCAGAGCAGTTGCTGGACTTAGGTATGGAAAAAATGCCTCTTGATATTTTTGGACATTATTTTATGATAGAACCTTTTGTAACTGGTTATTATGAAGTTGATAAACAAGACAAGGCTCGTAAGTTACTTGACGGCGTCATTAAGAAATATCAAGAAGAGTTAGACCATTATAAAGCGCTCACGCAAAACGAGCAGACGACGATTCGTATGGATATTATAGCTGCCGTTGAACGCTACCGTAGTCTTGTACGTGTGCCTATTTATTATGAGGACGACAAAACCGTTGTAAAACACCTCAACATCTTTAATAATTACGTGAAGTCTTTTCCATTATTTTACAATGTAGATGAGCTATTAAACGAAGACGGTTCAACACAAGCAGAAGCCATACAAGCCATCCAAGAAGAACGCGACGCTACGAGACTGGACTCTATAAGACAGGCTATGCCTATGCCACTAGACAGTATAGAATAATGAAAACCTATCCCGACCATATACCATCGTGGTTTACGGATAGGTTTACATCGTTTTTGTGGCATAAGGACCGCATGGAACCTGTGGTTTATCTCACTTTTGACGATGGACCTACACCTGAGGTGACAGCGTTTGTTCTAGAACTTTTAAAGTCGTTTTATTTTTATGCAACCTTTTTTTGGATTGGTGACTGTGTTAAAAAAAATCCCGCTATTTATAAGGATGTTTTACAAAAAGGCCATGCTGTAGGAAATCACACGCACAACCATTTGAACTCTTGGAGCGTCTTACGGTCGAGATATTTGAGAAACGTAGACAAAGCTGCCCGATTTATAGAGAGCAACCTTTTCAGGCCACCCTATGGTAAGCTTTCCTATAGAAAATACAAGGCCATTTTAGAACGTGGTTATGAGATTGTGCTTTGGGACGTGCTTTCGGGTGATTTTGATACAAATCGCAAACCTGCATCTATACTGGAGAATCTTTATGCAAACACGCAGAACGGTAGCATCATCGTCTTTCACGATAGTAAAAAATGTTTCGAAACATTGAAAGAGGTTTTGCCAGCGTACTTCTCCTTCTTAAAAGAAAAAGGGCTTACTAGCAAATCACTGGTCTAGTTAAACGTATTGTTTTAGAAGGGTAATAAGTGTGGTGTCTTCTTGCAGACCGCTTTGCCTCCATTTCATCTCGCCGCCTTTGTAAATAATACATGTAGGCAGGCCCTTAATGCGTAATGCTTCCGAGAGTTCTGGATTCTTATCCACATCTATTTTAATGACTTTTGCGCCATCACCCATAGCTGCAGCCACATTGCGCAATATCTCGTGCATACTTACAGAATCTTCATTCCAGTCTGTGAAAAAGTTGAGTAATACCGGAACGTTTGCACTTATGAGTTCGCCAAATTTTGACATAATGCTGTTGTTAACAATTCAAATGTAATCAATTCTAAGATAATCAGGAGCGTTTTAGCGTTATAACGGTAATCTCTGGCCATATTCCGGCCCTGCCTTTATATCCTAGAAAGCCGAAGCCGCGATTTACATTAATGAACCTTCCAAATTCCTTATAGATTCCAGCCCATTTTTTGTATACAAACCATGCTGGACTCAACTTAATAAATCCAGGAATCTCGATACCAAATTGCATACCGTGCGTGTGCCCACTTAAGGTCAGGTGATAGTTCAAATCGTCATTTTTAACCTCATCGTCCCAGTGCGATGGGTCGTGGCTCAAGAGAATTTTAAAATCTTCTCTACTTAATCCGGTAGATGCTTTTTGCAGATTACCGTATTTAGGAAAACGCCCATTTCCTATATTTTCTACACCTACTATATGCAACGATTCCTCATCTCTTGTAATTGCCACATTCTCATCACGCAGTAAACGCCAGCCCATGCTTTCTTGAATCTTATAAAGCCGTTGCATATTTGCTTGCTTTAAGGCAAGCTGTTGCGCTCGTGTTCCTTCCCAGTTATAATAATCACCGTAATCGTGATTTCCTAACACAGAGAAAACACCATCTTTTGCTCGCAAACTACCGAAGGTGTCTTCCCAGCCGTCCATCTCATCGCTTATATTGTTGACTAAATCTCCAGTAAAGAAAATAATATCACTAGCCTGTTTATTGACTAAATCAACCGCATACTTCACCTCTTCCTTATCATCAAAACTACCTACGTGAATATCGCTGATTTGTGTAACACGATATCCGTCAAAAGCTTCTGGCAAATCGTCAAAACTGAGCTCATATTCCCGTACCTGATAATTATATTTACCTTTCCACGCCCCGTAAAGTACCGCTCCGAAAGGTAATGCAGCCACCGCAAGACCTATGGTAGAAATAAACTGTCTGCGGCTGGGTAGAAATGGTTGTTGCGGGTCACGCTTTCGCGAAAGCGAACTCCACAAACCCTCTAAAAAACGATATATATCCTCGCCAAACATGAACAGAATGAATACCGCTTTGAGCGAAAGAAATGCGATAAAAAGTGTTGTTGAAAAATCACGCGCCGCCGAATTTCCAGCCCTGCCGTTCAAATAAAATTGCAGCATCAAATTAAGAATGACACCTAGCGAGAGAGCGAGGTACACCCATTTCCACCAGTGACTACGTGATAAAGTACGAATAAGTTGAAACGCGTAGATTTCAAGTAAAATAAAAATAGTAATTGCAATAAAAAATCTCATGCGTCAAAGTTAGGCTAGGAACAGGTTAAAATTGTTTGGTTTTTGTTAAAGAACGCGCCTGTCTTCCCATATACTTTATCTTAGTGGCATAAATGTCCTTTAAGTTACTGTAATGAATG
>JANQTO010000361.1 GCA_030731685.1 Nonlabens sp. | reverse complement strand
GAGTTCACCTTGTGCGTCACCAGGATTTTCAATAGTTCCTTTGATGGTGATGCTACCGTCAGTTTTTTCTTCAACAGTTTTAGGTTTGCAACTTACAATGAGTAAGAGGCAAAGTGTTGCGAGACAGAATTTTTTCATCTTTTTTTGTTTGATTTAAACATGGAATCCATGATAGTCATTAAACCTGAAAAAGCTAAATATATTGCAAGTATGCAAAAGGCAATTCCCGGCATAAGAAAAATGATGGGGTGGTCGTGGCCTGCACCTACATATATAAGTACAGGACCAGCAAAGAAAAATGGCAGACTTGATAGTAATCTGTTAAACCCTTTGCTCAGTACTTGTTTGTCGGTAGATGGTTGTTTCATATTAACAAATTCCAAAATGGTCTACTGCTGCACGCACACTACCGTGCGTTTTCAATAGGTTAAAAGCATTGTCATACGACAATCCTGTAGCGTCCATAATCATGCGCGTGCCACGGTCTACGAGTTTATCGTTACTCAATTGCATATCTACCATTTTATTTCCTTTTACATGGCCTAATTGTATCATAAGCGTTGTGCTTATCATATTTAGAACCATTTTTTGGGCAGTTCCGGCCTTCATACGGCTACTACCGGTAATAAATTCTGGTCCTACCACAGGAACTATAGGATATTGAGCGACTTTGTGTAAAGGGCTGTTCTCATTACAAGTAATACAACCTGTAGTGATGCCTAAAGCGTTGCAGGCTTCTAAACCGCCTATCACATACGGAGTGGTACCGCTAGCAGCAATTCCTATAACTATGTCGTTTATCGTTAATTTCCATTGCTGTAAATCAATAATAGCTTGTGAACTGTCGTCTTCGGCATTTTCAACTGCTTTGCGTATCGCGGTGTCTCCGCCAGCAATAAGACCTATCACTTTGTCAAATGCCACACCAAATGTGGGTGGGCACTCACTAGCATCGAGTATTCCTAAACGACCGCTTGTGCCAGCACCTATGTAAAAAAGGCGACCACCAGCTTTCATTTTAGGTGCCGTTACATGTACTAAGCTTTCTATTGCTGGTATTTGTTTCTCTACGGCAAGTGCTACGGTTTTGTCTTCGTTGTTTATTGCGGTCAACAGTTCTAAAACAGACTTATGTTCTAGGTGTTCGTGGTTTGAATTTTCTTCGGTGATTTTTCTAAAGTCCATAGCAGGTTTTTTGGCAACAGGTTAGCGATTAGTAGCCCACTGTATCTGTAATCTCAAGTCCATAACCTATCATACCAATGCGTTTACTTTGTTCACTGTTAGTAAGCAACTTGATTTTAGATATTTCTAAATCATGCAATATTTGTGCGCCTATACCATAATCTTTATGGTCTAAGTTTTTGCGTGGAGCTTTAATTTCGCCTTGATCTTGCAATTCTTTTAATTGCTCTAATCGTGCAAGCATGTTCTCAGGTTCAAACTGCTGATTAATAAAAACAATGGCTCCTTTACCAGTTTCATTAAGCGCTTGAAACATGGCGTCTATTTTACGGTCGGCTTCAGAGGTTAGGGTAGAGAAGAGGTCATTATTTACTTGGGTGCTGTTCATTCTCGTAAGCACTTCGTCTCCATCTTTCCAAGAACCTAGTGTTAAGGCTAAATGTATTTGGTCATTAGTTGTTTGTTGGTAGGCACGCAGGCGATATTCACCGAAGCGTGTTTGCAACATAAAATCTTCCTTTTTGATGATGAGACTATCGTTTTTCATGCGATAAGCAACTAAATCCTCAATGGAGACTAGTTTAAGGTCATGCTTTTTAGCAATCTTTACAAGTTCAGGCAATCGTGCCATCGTACCGTCCTCATTCATGATTTCCACGATAACTCCAGCAGGAGCATGACCCGCAAGCCTTGCGAAATCTATAGCAGCTTCCGTATGGCCGGTGCGTCGTAGTACACCGCCTTCTTTCGCTTTAAGCGGAAAAATATGACCAGGTTTACTCAAATCATGTGGTCTGGTTTCTGGGTCTATGATGGCTTGTATGGTTTTCGCACGATCACTTGCACTAATACCTGTTGTTACGCCATTACCTCTAAGGTCTATAGAAACTGTAAATGCTGTCTCCATAGGGTCCGAGTTGTTAACGACCATCATGGGAAGTTCTAATTCCTTACATCGTTTCTCGGTAATGGGTGCGCATATCAATCCGCGGCCGTGTGTGGCCATGAAATTTATCATTTCAGGAGTTATGGATTGTGCACTTGCCAGAAAATCGCCTTCATTTTCCCTATTCTCATCGTCTACTACGATGATGACTTTGCCCTGTTTTATATCTTCTAGGGCTTCTTCAATAGTGTTAAGTTTGAAGGTAGTTGTGCTTGTTGCTTTTGCGGTAGTCATGATAGCTCAAATTATCACGCAAAGATAGGGCTTAGACTACGGTTTTAGGAAGCTTAGGCTTCTTTTTAAATCGTTCAAAAAAGCTGGTAATAGAGCTGTTGATTTCTATAAGCGGCTGGTCTGACGTTGCTTTATAGGTAATGTAAATTCCTATAGGAAATATAATAAGCGTACTCATCCAGGAGCCTAACCAGGCAGGCATTGCACCTTCAGAGGCAGATTTCTCTGCAAAGATTCCTATAAAGTGGTAGGTAAGAAAAAATACTACAGCAATAACGAGTGGTAAGCCCATACCGCCTTTCTTAATGATTGCGCCCAGCGGTGCGCCTATGAAAAACAAAATAATACAGGCGACACCCAAAACAAATTTCTTGTGAATTTCCATCTCAAATTTACGTATGCGATTGTCCTCCACTTTCACTTGTTCTACACGATTGCTTACTGCAGCACGTTGCCTAGATATGTTATTGAGCGCATTTTCATAAATAGCTAGCTGGCTTGTGTTTCCGAGCTTTTTCATAAAATCTTCGCTACTGGTAAGTACAGCAGTGGTGTCTAGTTGTTGCCTTTTAATCATCGCGGTAAAAGCGTTTGGAGACCATTTGTTGTACTGGCTATTGCGATATAATTTTAGATTTTCTGTTAGCTGTACAGAGAATGTGTCTATGCTCGTTGCAAGCTCATCCATGCGCAACATCTTCTGATTGTCAGTAACAACTTCTTCATCTATGTTTACGGAGCTATTTAACTTGGATACGTCTATATTAAAGACATATTCTTCAAACTCGCTTTTCACAAAAGGTGATGATGCACTACGAGCTAAATCTTGTGGGTAAAGGTCCTCATAATAATTACCGTCTTCTAAAACTAGTTGAATGACGTTAGATTTTAGAGAGCTTTTGAGTTCGCCTCGTTTACTTTTAATAACCGTGTAATTTCCATATCTCAGCGGGTTCTTCTTATGAATAATCACATCATTCAAAAACTCATTTGCCTCGCCACTTTTCTTAGCTACTTTAATGTTTACATCGCCTATCTGGTTAAAGGTTCCTTCACCTATAGCCATGGACGGAGCCTTTTTAGCAATATTATTACGCAGGTTTTTTTGCTTGAGATTACCCCAAGGTATAACTGTGTTTGCAAAGAAAAATGAAATAACGCCTATACCTACAATGACAATCATAAGCGAGCGCATGGCGCGCTGCAAGGAAATGCCATTTGATTTCATGGCGGCAAACTCATAATTTTCGGCTAGACTACCGAAAACCATAATGGACGCTACAATAATACTAAGTGGTAATGCCAGTGGTACGATGAGCGGTACAGTGTACATCATGAACTTAGCTATGGTCTCAAAATCTAGGTCCTTACCCGCAAGTTCGGCTATGTACAGCCATATGGACTGCAATATTAGAATGAACATTAACACAATAAAGACGCCTAAAAACGTCTTTATAAATTGTGTAAGAATGTATCTATCTAATATTTTCAAGTGCTATAACCTTTCTATATCCCAGCCATCGTAATCCTTTGAATTAAAGCTAAAACTAGATTTCGGGATGGTCGTATTTGTCTTTAAAGAAGACATGGTAAAAGTAATCACAGTTCCGCTACGCTCCGTTATAATTGCATTATAAATATGCTTTGTGTTTGTATCTATGCCTAGAAGTACTTGCTTATAGTCTGAGTCTGATTTTATAGGAACAAGTTTTACATACTGTACTTTTCTACCACGTACATTTTGCTCAATGTCCCAGCTGCGTGTGTATCCTTTTTCATAAAACGTAAGAATGTTAGAAGGGCTTATACCCATGTCATTTTTACTTTGTGAAGATATGGTTACTTGTTCGTCTTCACTGTTAATGTTGTAAAGCTTAGAACCGTCATAAATTAAGGTAGAACCCATAAAAGTGACGTGGTATTTCTCACCGCTTAATATCGCATCGCCTTGTATATCCATGTTTTGTTTGGCTTTATCGTTGCGTAAGTTTGCCTTGTAATTAAAGGTCAAATTATTGTAAGACTTGTATTTAGCTGTTACTTCTTTGAGCAGTGCGTCTGCTTTGCTGGATTGTGCTTGTGCCGGTATCGCTTTCGCGAAAGCAAAAAACATAAAAATTCCTGCGATTAGTGTTCTCATAGTATTGTTAACTTTCTTCATTTTTAAAAAATTGATCTAGTGATGTAAGATCAGGTATAAGTACTTGCCTTGCTTTGCTACCTTCAAAGTTGCCCACAATGCCAGCGGCTTCTAACTGATCAATAATTCTACCGGCACGATTGTATCCCAGTTTGAGTTTACGCTGCAGTAAGGAGGCACTTCCTTGTTGAGAAGTAACCACAATTTCAGCAGCCTCACGGAATTTACTATCGCGCTCGTCTATACTTATATCAAGACTTGTGCCACCGCCATCTTCTGACACAAATTCTGGAAGCAAATAAGCGTCGGCATAGCCTTTTTGAGCACCTATAAAGTCGGTAATTTTTTCTACTTCGGGCGTATCTACAAAAGCACACTGAATCCTTATCAAGTCGTTGCCTGATGTGTATAGCATATCACCACGCCCTATAAGCTGGTCAGCACCACCAGCATCGAGAATGGTCCTGGAATCAATTTTTGACATTACTCTAAAAGCAACACGTGCTGGGAAGTTTGCCTTAATCATACCCGTAATAACGTTTACCGACGGACGCTGGGTCGCAATTATCAAGTGAATACCTATAGCTCTTGCCAGCTGTGCAAGTCGCGCGATAGGTGTTTCTACCTCTTTACCAGCAGTCATGATAAGGTCTGCAAACTCATCTACTACAAGGACTATGTAGGGTAAGTAGCGGTGGCCTTCATTTGGGTTAAGTTTACGACTTTTAAACTTTGCGTTGTATTCTTTAAGGTTACGACACATGGCATCTTTAAGCAAGTCGTAACGAGTGTCCATCTCTATACAAAGGCTGTTTAGTGTATTAATAACCTTAGAGTTGTCTGTAATAATAGCCTCTGCACTGTCTGGCAGTTTTGCGAGGTAATGACGTTCTATTTTGTTGAACAGTGTTAGTTCAACCTTCTTAGGGTCTACGAGTACAAACTTAACTTCGGCAGGGTGTTTTGAGTAGAGTAGGGAAGTAAGAATAGCATTGAGCCCAACCGATTTTCCTTGTCCAGTGGCACCGGCCATGAGTAAGTGCGGCATTTTTGCAAGGTCGGTAACAAAGGTTTCGTTAGAAATGTTTTTACCAAATGCGATAGGAAGTTCCATTTCCGCATTTTTGAATCTTGGAGAAGCAATTACAGAACGCATGGAAACGATAGAAGGGTTTTGATTAGGAACTTCTATTCCTATAGTTCCTCTACCCGGCATAGGTGCAATGATGCGTATTCCTAATGCGGCCAGCGATAGTGCTATGTCGTCCTCTAAATTTTTGATTTTAGAGATACGAACTCCAGCATCTGGTACAATTTCATATAGTGTCACGGTAGGGCCTACTGTTGCTGTAATTTTAGCAATACCTATATTATAGTTCTTGAGAGTTTCTACAATGCGGTCCTTATTTGCCTGTAGTTCTTCCTCGTCTATGGTAATGGTTTTGCCACCAGAATAATCTTTTAGTAAATCGATAGGAGGAAACTGGAACTTGCTAAGTTCTAAGGTTGGGTCAAACTCACCGAAATCAGACACTATTTTTGAAGCGAGAGCATCTGTTTCATCCAGTTCTTCTTCTACGACTTGTTCTATTTCCATGCCTATGTCATTTTCGTCTTTGGCAGGAACTACTTTTTTAAGAACAGGTTGAATACGTTCATCATCGTCGTCGTAATCATCATTATTGCCACTTGCAGGTTGCGGGATAGGTGGTGGCACTGCGGTTGGTCTGTTTATTTCAAACGCAGTTTTGGGAACAGCTGGTGGTTGCGTGGTTGCAGCTTTTGCAGCCGTGCTTCCTTCAACCGTGGATTTTTCCCATTCTTTTTCGTCGTCTGTGGGCTCGGCTGTTAAGGTATGATCCGTTGATTCATCGTTGAAACTTTCTTTGACTTCTGCGGCTTGCTTTTTGAAAAAGGCACTTACTTGTTCTGGTGTAAGCCCTATTCGGGTAACTAAATAGACAATTCCTAAAAACGCCATAATAAGAATGGCACCCACAAGACCGGTATAGTCCTGTAAATAATCGTTGAGTTCGTAACCTACGGTTCCGCCTAAAAGTGCGTTCTTTTCGTAGAAAAAGCCTAGGACGATAGCAGTCCACAACATGAGTAATAGACCCCAGAACCAGTTAGATAGGAGCCGCTTTCGCGAAAGCGAAAAAATATTACGTTTTGCGGCAAACAGATAAATTCCAGTTAAAAATAAGAGTACAGGAATGGAGAATGCAGCAACACCAAAACCTTTATACATGAATAAATCACCTAAAAAAGCACCTAGTTTGTTTAATAAGTTAGAAGTAGCTACCTCACGCTCACCCAACTGGTTAAGGACGCTCTGGTCTTGTTTCCAAGTGAATAGAAAGGAGAAAAACGACAATGCCATTAAAGCACTCACAACCATCAAGAATGTTCCTAGAAGTATCTTGTGTAAACGGGTAGGTTGGAGTTGACTGAGCTTAAGCTTTTTAGGTTTATCGCTTTGTATAGGTTTTTTACGCGCCATGTAATGTGTTAACGTGCAAATTTAACAATTATGCGCCGTCTTAAAAGGAAACAACGGTATTTAAGTTAACAGTTTATGAAATGGTACAATCGCTCATACTTATTGGAAAAGCGCCACGATTTTTGGTACGTAAATGATACATCCTATCACGGTGGCAATGACCGCAGTGAGAAAGACTGCTCCTGCTGCGATGTCTTTAATATGCCCTATTTTTTTATGGAATTCTGGATGGATAAAATCTGCTATAGCCTCTATGGTCGTGTTGAGCCCTTCGGCACCCATGACCATTCCAACAGCAAGAAGCTGGACAATCCACTCAGTGGTACTGATGTTAAAAACAAACCCAGCAATAACAAGGCATGTGGCTATAAAAGCCTGCACTTGTATGCTGGGTTCAGTACGCAGTAAGATGAGAGCTCCTTTTAAAGCGTAGCCCGCACCTTTCCAGCGTTTATATAAGAAATTGCCTAATGCCACTATTTTAGGAGTGTTTTCAAGGCTGCAAGATAATTAGGTTCTTGTGAAATTTCTGGCACTTGTTCGTTGTAGATTACGCTACCGCTTTCATCTAGTACGACTACCGCACGAGAATGTAGTCCTTCAAATGGACCTTCGGCAATGGTAAGGCCGTAGTCCTTACCGAACGAGCCATCCTTAAGGTCACTTAAATTCACAATGTTTTCAAGTCCTTCGTCATTTACAAATCTGCTCTGTGCAAACGGAGTGTCTCTAGAGATGCATAGAACTGCTGTGTTTTCTAGTTGTGTAGCGCGCTCATTAAAATTTTTAACACTTGTCGCACAAACGCCAGTGTCAATACTCGGAAATATGTTCATTACCACGCGCTTGCCCTTAAAGTCGGATAGGGAAGTAGTGGATAAGTCGGTTTTAGTAAGTTTAAAATCAGGTGCTTGTGTTCCTACTGCAGGTAGTGTTCCTGTTGTTTGTGTAGGTTTTCCTTGAAATGTAATTGTTGCCATGGATGATAAAGATTTATTTGAGCGTATAAAGTTAGGTTACTGGTTGTTATCAAGTGTTGTATTCTTGTTAATTCGATGCAGATTTTCATGCACGTTAATGAGAAGTCTGATTTAAGTAGTCAAACACTCATGGGTAATAATACACTAACTTAGAGGAATAATTAACAATCTATTTGCTGTTGTGTCATAGATTGTAATGATGATAAACTCTATTTTTGCATAAAATATCTATCATGACAATTACGCAGCTTAAATATGTTCTTGCAGTCGCTCAATATCAAAACTTTACAAAAGCAGCCGACAAGGTTTTTGTAACCCAGCCTACTCTTAGTATGCAAATACAGAAACTTGAGGATGAATTAGACGTGCAGATTTTTGATAGATCTAAAAAACCCATCGAACTCACGGAAACAGGCAAGAAAATTGTCCAACAGGCACGTAACATCGTTAACGAAAGCGACCGAATTCAAGACATCGTAGACCAAGAAAAAGGATTTATAGGTGGCGAATTTAAAATAGGTGTCATTCCTACTGTGATGCCAACACTATTACCGATGTTTCTCACAAATTTTGTGAATAGGTACCCGAAGGTAAAACTGCGTATTCAGGAACTAACGACGGAAAGTATTGTAGAGAGTTTAATAGATGGTAGTATCGACGCGGCCATTGCGGCAACTCCGTTACGTAACGAGTTCATAAAGGAACGCGTGCTTTATTACGAGCCTTTTGTAGCTTACGACCCTAGAAAAGCTAGTACTTGTAAAGCCAAACTAAAAGTAAGCGACATAAATGTAGATGAGTTACTGCTGCTAGAAGATGGACATTGCTTTAAAGATAGTATACTGAATTTGTGCAAAAGTACACGCGATACAGACACAGAACGTTTTATGCTGGAAAGTGGTAGTTTTGAAACACTTATAAAACTTGCCGACGAAGGTCTTGGCATGACGCTGTTACCTTATTTGAACACGCTTGACCTTTCTGAACGAAAGCGGGAAAATCTATGTTATTTTGAAGAGCCGTCTCCAGCGCGTGAGGTAAGTCTCATTTATCACAAAAGAGAGCTGAAGTTGCAAATAATAGACGCTTTGCAAACCGTTATTGCAGGGGTTATAAAAGGAGCAATAGCATTTTCAAATGTGCAAATTGTAAGTCCAGTTGCTAAGAAATAATACGATTATTCCACGGTATTATCTCCCTATTTTCGAGAAGTCTTACGAACTAAGAAATTTCGAACTATCAGAGCTAACTTTTTCGCAGCGTGCAAATTGTAAGCAGAAAGGCGATTAACGTTTTAACTAATGGAAATTTTCGGAAATTCACAATGTACTAAATCTGGATGGCGCAAATACATTTCTTTTAGCCATATTTTTAGTTCTTGTATTTCAAACGGAAGAAGGCAATCAAATGCCTTTTGTAATTCTTTACAAAAAAGGGTCGTATCAAAACTTACCTTTTCGAGTACCACCTTAGTGTACTCAAACATTGCTCTAGCCATAGGGATTATAATTTAAAGCGTAGTTTTGTTTCTATAAAACGTTTTTTAGTTTGTTAAATATAAACAAATCTAGTTACAAAGAATGCTTTCCATTATTAAAAAAGCTTATCGCTTATATTGTGTGATTTAATGTAGATTTATTAGTGTTCTGAAAATCATACACTTAGTATATCACAGTTGCAAGTGTAATTAAAGCGTAGAAAAAGGTTGCAAGCGCAACTTTTTTCAGTTCTGGGTCTAAGAGTGCAGGCGCATCATTTTTAAATACGTTCACAACATGCAGCATCACGGGCAGGAATGCAATTAGTGGTAAAAATGCAGCTATGGAATTAATAAAACCGCTAGTGTAGCTCAAAAGTGCTATCATGAAAGCACTCATAAAAGCAATTACAATCAACGCGTAATGCAGTTTTTTTGCTGCAGTCATACCCATCTTGACAACGATGGTGTTTTTACCGACCAGTGCATCGCTCTCCATGTCTCGCATGTTGTTGAGGTTCAACACAGCAACGCTTAGTAGTCCTATGGTTATAGCAGGCAATAAAAGTATCACTTCCATTTCTAGCGTGAGGAGATAGTAAATACCAAGCACGCTTACAGGGCCAAAAAATATAAAAACAAACAAATCGCCCAGACCGCGGTAACCATAAGCATTATCGCCAACAGTATATTTTATTGCAGCCCAAATAGCCAATACTCCAAGAACTAGAAAAAATAGAGAAACTAAAATCGCCTTAGAACCCAAGCTTACATATATGAGCAATACAGCACTTAGAAAGCTTATGATTGAAGTAATGATAATTCCTAGTTTCATTTGGTGAGGTTTGATAACACCGCTTTGTAACGCACGCACAGGACCTACGCGGTTTTCATTGTCAGTACCCTTTACACCGTCACCGTAATCGTTTGCAAAATTGGAAAGTACCTGAAAACCTAGTGTTGTAAGTAATGCAAGCATAGGTACAAATATGTTAAAGGTAGTCTCACTTGTCTGAATTACTCCGTAGCCGTAGGCAGTTCCAGTGATAATACCGCTTATACTTAACGGCAATGTGCGCAGCCTTGCAGCGCTTATCCATGCCTTAAAAATAGCAGCACTCATGGAGCTAATATGTTTACAAGTGCCTCTTTAAGTAAATCACCAGCAGGCGTGTCATGTGAATTTACACCTTTTGACTTCATGTCCATATCTCTTAATATGTGTATCGCTCGACTACAATACTTCATGGGATAATTACGTGCAGCAGTAATGAGTTCGCTTACAAAATACGGACTCACGCCAGCAGCCTTAGCTACTACAGCAGGGTTACTACTGCTAGCGGCATGTACTTTAAGTAATTGCGTAAACATAGAATACAGTGTTCCAGACGTTACCACTATGGGATTGTCCTTTTCATTTTGTGCAAAATATGCTGCAATTTTAAACACTCGTTGTGTATCGCGAGCTCCGAGCGCCTTCCGAAGTTCAAAATTATTATAGTCTTTACTTATGCCTATGTTTTCCTCAATCACCAGTGGCGTTATAAGTGCGCCAGGTTGTAGGTTTATGGACAGTTTGTTCATTTCATTCTGAATACGGCTCAGGTCATTTCCTATAAATTCGACAAGCATTTGACAAGCGTCAGGTTCAATTTTGAAACCTAATGAGGCCACAAGCTCGTTAATCCATGCGGGAACTTTATTTTCATAGAGCGGTTTACTTTCCATCATCACCGCGCTTTTTTTTAGTTCTTTAAAAACTTTTAAACGCAAGTCCGGTTTTTTATACTTGTAATTAAATACGAGTATAGTACTCGTTTGTGGTTGCGCTGCATAAGCGTCGAGGTCGCCCCATTCCCTAGAAAGATGCTGCGCTTCTTTAACGATAATCACTTGATGCTCTGCCATCATAGGGAATCTCTTAGCATTTTCCACAACCTCACTCATTTTACATTCCTTGCCGTACATGACCATTTGGTTAAAACCGCGCTCGCCTTCGTCTAGCACATTCTTCTCAATGTAGTTGCTTATAGAATCAATAAAAAAGGGCTCATCACCATAAAGTATGTATATAGGAGCGTACCTTTTGTTTTTAAGGTCAGTAAGAATCTTTGCGTAATCACTCATGAAGAGCCGTGTTGAATTTTGTATTATTGCGGTATGATGCCATTGCGTTTACCGGCCGGAAATTTCAGGGTTAAAAGTACTGAAAAAGGGGCACTCATTTTTGACCCCATACGTAAAAAGTTTGTCCATTGCACCCCAGAGGAATGGGTAAGGCAACATGTTGTGTTTTTTTTGCTTTCGCGAAAGCGTGTTCCCCACAATCTCATAAATGTTGAAAAACAGCTCGTTGTAGCCGGAACTAAAAAGCGGTATGATGTCATTGTGTACAATACAGACGGAAGTATTTATGCGCTGGTTGAGTGCAAGGCACCAAGTATAAAAATTACACAAGACACCTTTGACCAAATCGCTCGATACAATCTCGCACTGGATGCACAATATTTAATGCTTACAAATGGCTTAGAACACTACTTTTGCACGATGGATTATGAGGCGCAGCGTTACGATTTTATTACAGACCTTCCAGCATATACCTTATGAAAATAGCGGTAGTCATATTAAACTGGAACGGTAGGAATTGGTTAGAGAAATTCTTGCCCAGCGTCACTGCACATAGTGGCGAGCATATTATTTACCTGGCAGACAATGCCAGTACAGATGATTCACTCCAATGGCTTGCCGTACATTATCCTGCGGTAAACGTTATCGCAATGGACAGCAATCGCGGCTATGCTGGTGGTTATAATGAAGCACTTAAAAATATAGACGAACCTATTGCCTGTTTGCTCAACAGTGATATAGAAGTAGCTCCAGAATGGTTAATGCCCATTACGCAACGATTTATTGACGACCCTAAGCTCGCAGCACTGCAGCCCAAGATTTTAGATTTTAACAACAGAGATTATTTTGAATATGCAGGAGCGGCAGGTGGTTATTTAGATCGATTTGCATATCCATATTGTCGCGGTCGTATTTTTAATACCATAGAAAAAGACCTAGGTCAGTATAATGACCGACCATCGCTGGACTGGGCTAGTGGTGCAGCATTTTTTGTGCGCATGTCAGTTTATCATGAGGTAGGTGGTATGGATGCGAGTTATTTTGCACATCAAGAAGAGGTAGATTTATGTTGGAGAATGCGATTAGCAGGCTACACCATAAGCTATGAACCAGTATCTGTCGTATACCACATAGGAGGCGGTACATTAAATGCGCTAAGTCCTAAAAAGACCTTTCTCAATTTTAGAAACAGCTTGTTCAACATCGTTAAGAATGACTACAGTAGCTACTGGTTCCTCATACTTGTATTACGCATGAAACTGGACGGAATAGCAGCTGTTAGATTTTTAGTATCTTTAGAGTTCAAG
>JANQTO010000360.1:2100-2899 GCA_030731685.1 Nonlabens sp. | reverse complement strand
CGTATTTTTATTTCGTTGCTTTTTAGCCTTTCGTTCTTGTCGTATATGAGTCAGGTCACTTCAAATTATGAGTTGTTATGGAAATTTATACTTAAGAACAGTGAAAAAGTGTCCTATCTTTTTGGTACCATGCACTTAAAAGATGTGCGGGTTTTCAATTTTAGCGATGCAGTATTACCTGCTATAAGCAATTCAGAGTCATTTGCAATTGAGGTACATCCAGATTCCAGCATCTCCAAAGCAATGCAAGGTCGAAAATCTAGGGTCGTGAGTAATTACACTGAAAAATTCTCAAATTCTGAAATTGAAAAACTAAAGGAACGAGTTTCTGAAAAGAATGGTGATAGCTTAGCTAACGTGGACGAGCTTTCAGTGGACTTACTCGAGCAAATCATGGCTCCAAACTACTCAAAAAATACAGATAGAGAGACCTTTCTCGATGCTTATCTCTATGGTGTTGCACGCTTTCAGGATAAGGAAATACACGGTCTAGAGTCTGCCGAAAGTCAATTTTCACTAAGACAAAGGGATAGGACCTTTGAAGATGAAACAACTATAGCCCGTATTATCTACGAAGACGATTATGCGGAATCTCAGGTAGACTTGCGCGAGCAACTCATTGCACTTTACGAAACAGGTAACCTTGCCAGAATTCATCAATTAATTGATGAATGGGGTGGTATTGATGAAATCATGGTGAACAGAAATAAATTCATGCTTTCCAGTATGGTGAAGATTATGGATGAAAAAACGCTATTTGCCGCAGTAGGTGCAGCACATTTGTTGGGTAAAGATGGCC
>JANQTO010000360.1:1356-2090 GCA_030731685.1 Nonlabens sp. | reverse complement strand
AAATCTCTTGCGATTAAATGGTTACAGTGTAACGCCAGTAATTGCAACTTTTAAAAATGGAGGTGCCACCCAGCAAAATATCGACGGAACTAAATTATGGAAAGAACAATTATTTAAAGAAAAGGGGTACGGAGTAAAAATGCCATCAAACTTGTCAGATTCTGATGAGCAAGGCTTTTCAGACATGATATCTGGTTACGACCTTATCTCTGGGGTTTCTGTGATTCATAGTGGCATTGATTTAAGTGTTTATAGAAAAGAACATAAAGACACGTTGCTAACGGTGCTCAAATCAAAATATAAAAATTTAATTTCAAATGCTACTTTTGAAGAAACGGTTGAGAACGATAACCGAACACTGTTCTTTACTGGTCAGCTTGCAAATGCACAGGTTGCTATGAAAATAGTCCAGTCACCTAGCCACATGTATATGTTTTGCGTAGAATACAATCAGCATCCACATAGTGTCAACGCAAAAAATTACTTTTTTGAAAATATAATGTTATTTGATCCCGAAAAAGAAGCTGTCATTTGGGATAAGCTAGAGATGCCTGTTGCAGGCTTTGAGGTACTCTTTCCTGTTAAATATAATGACTTGAGTAGGAGCGTACCCGACCCTAGTTATTTAGACATGGGAGATATAGAGCTTAATCTTTTTCAAGCATATGACCCGGTGAAAAATGGTCAGTTTTTAATGCGCTACAATGATTATCCTTTGGGCTATCATCTTGAAG
>JANQTO010000360.1:0-1346 GCA_030731685.1 Nonlabens sp. | reverse complement strand
AGATAACACCACAGCAATTGAAACATACCTTAACGCAATGGAAAATGCGGGGCACGTGGTGCTCAGTAAAAATGAAGTTACAGAAAACGGTATCTTAAAAGGTAACATGATATTAAAACTTAGCGATAATCAATTAGCGCGAGCAGTTATTTATATGAAGGGCAATAGAACATATTTACAACTTATGAGCTTGCTTGATCCAGATGCTACAGATGAAGACTTAAATCATGAGTTTTTCACGTCCTTCAAGTTTACTCCACTGAAAGCGCCTGAATTTGATAATCTTACTACAGCAGACAATGCATTCACCATTCAGTTTCCCAAAAGCCGGTTTCTAGAGACTACCCAACTGGAGAACGCTGCATATTATGTAAGTGAGACCAATGCTAAAGGTCTTGACGACAATTCTGGTGACGTTTTTATGGTAAGTTCTAATAGAATGGGACCTTACTATAAAATCAATGACAAGGATGATGTGCTAGAGGAATTTTTTGAGGAGTGGAAAGGGCCTAACGATTCCCTGATACACCAGCAAGATTTTTCTAAAAATGGAATCTCTGGGAAAGAAAAACTGTATCTATCCACTAAAAGTGCCTTGAATAAAAAGGTTCGCATTGCTTTTCACAATAATTATCTAATTCAAGCTGCGTCCTTCACAAATAGCGCTCAAGATGACAAGCTCATAGAAGAACAGTTTTTCAATAGCTTAACGCCTAATGAAACGATGCCTTTTGATGTTTATGAAGATAAGGCATCGCTTATTTTCAAGCATTTAAAATCACGGGATACAACAATTTATAACAGTGCGGTCCAAGGCATGATAGGCTACGAATTTAACAACAGCCATAAAAAGAATTTACTTCGCATTGGCCAGAAGCCGCACAAAACTGACACACTGTACAACGGACAGCGCAATATGGCACTTATGTCTCTAGCCTTACTCAAAGATGACAGTATTATACCAGTTTTAGAATCTGTTTACAAGGGTAAAAACGTCCACGAGTCACAGCTATATACCGTTTTAAAGGGTTTAACTTTAATATGTAGCAAAGATGAGGCAAAGAGTTACTTCAAATTATTAGATTACAAACTGCCAAATAGTGAAAATTACTATGAGACCATTCTAAATTGGGAAAATGATTCGTTGTTTAATCTTAAAACTAACTACGATGAAATATTATCCTTATATAATCAGGAGGTTGTAAGAGATTATGTGTTAGACTACTATAATCGAAAAATTAGAGCAGATAGTACCTCCATAGATTTGCTTAAGAAAGACAAAGACTTGTTCTTAAGTAATCTAATGTCGCAGGCTACCTATTTAATGGACACGACATTAGTTAGAC
>JANQTO010000359.1 GCA_030731685.1 Nonlabens sp. | reverse complement strand
TATAGGAGACTGTTAGTCTAATAAATCCAGGCTCTGAGAGTTTGATACCTTCCAGTAAGCCCTGTCCGTCTTTAAGGACAATAGACTTTGTGATTTGTGCATCCATTTGTTCTGGAGCAATGGTGTATGTGATGGATGCATTTTTAACGAGCTTACCGTATTTGAAAATGGATACTTCAAAATCTGCACGTTCATTGATGGCAACCTCATAGGTGTCGCTCACAGGAGCGGTCATAATGCGTATCAAATCAGCCTTTTGCGATTGCGCAAAGACTGTGATGCTTAGAAGAAATAATAATACGGAATACAGTTTATGCATAGCGATAGTTTTTAATTAATACTCCGTGATTTGAATATCGGCAAAGCGCACTTGTTCGTCACGTAAATCTTCTTTCTTATTGAGGCTTCTGTAAATTCCCCATTTTGGCCGAACAAGGGTAGCGCCTGATCGCCACATGTTGAGCTGTTTGTTGAGTGTAAGTAGGATTTTGTTATCTCGCTTTCGCGAAAGCGTAATCTCCAAACTGCCTTCTTCACCATAAACAATGGTCTCCTCGGCAACAATCCACTCTCCTAAAAATGGCTCTAGTGGTACCGAAGCAATGTTTTCTGCAGTGTCCAGCAAGGCGTAGCGTATTTCAAAGGTGTTTATTTTTTTCTTTCTAGGTGAAAAGGTGAGCATAGGCATGCTGTCTGAGCCGCCTATAGCTTTGATTTGATGTATGTGTGTAAAACTTGTGGTAGGTTGAAAATCTTTATCAAGTTTGAACAGCCAGGTATATGTGTGTTTTTCACCAGCGGTACCCACTAGATGGTCGCCAGACGCTCCGTAGGTTTTAATTTCTGTGCGCTGTCTGTCCATTTTTTGACAGCGGTCATTATCGTAATCTACGTGGGCATGAAAAACAAATACATCTTTCCCTAGTTCTTTGTCAAACGCTTGTGTGATGTGTGGGCCGAAGTCTTTGTGGCTGCAATCACTTACCTCTACCACGTCTCCTTTTACGGGAGCGAGTGATTTGTTTATCAGGGCATATGTGTCCTGAGAAGCGTCAGCTTTCAAAAAGGTCACATGACTTGTTGATGAAATTTGTGTTGTAAGCAAAACAGGAAGAATAGCAAGTCTGATTATTTTATACATGAGTACAGTTTGAGGTTTAACTTGTTCTATTAATGCTGCTTGTTGTGTGGTTATGAACTAAAAATATTTCCTCAAAATTTGCTCGGTTAGAGCGTTTAGTCTGAGGAAATATTTGAAAAGTTCACTAAAGGGCAGTTTGTATTCCTGCCCGATTATAATAAATGTAATTACTGTACAGACAGTTTTACAACACTAGTTTTGTTGTTTTCAACGATAGTTGCTATATACAACCCAGTTGATAAACTAGATATGTTCAACGTTCCATTTGTCTTTTCTGACAATACAACCTGACCTGCAAGATTTGCTATAGTAACCGTTTTAACATCAGAGCTATCAGTAACTATATTAAGGACGTCTTTTGCTGGATTAGGATATACTCTTAAGTTTACTATCTCATTTTGAGAAGTAGAAAGGTTTGCAGGATTGATCACAACTTCTGTAGAGTAGTTGAAAGCTTTGTCAACTGCATAAACCTTGTAGACTTGGTTAGTTGGAGCTGGGAAAGTTGCAGTAGCTGCAGTTCCAATATATCTAACTGTTCCTACTAAATTGCCGGTACCATTTGTAGTGGTATTACCTACTGCGTAGATACCGTTTTGGTTAAGGTCATTGTCTGCATTAGGCACAGTTGCATAGCTTACTACTACATAACCACCACCGTCAACACCTGTTGATGGTGCAACCCAAGTAAGGGTAGCTGAACCACCAGCGTAAGAATAATCTGCACCTGTTCCAGTTGTTGTTGGAGCATCTGGAGCTGTATCGTCTAATGGGCCTGCATAAACTACAAAATCGTCATATTTGGTTAGGGTAGTACCTGGGCCATTTACAGGATTGCTACTTGAACCACCAGAGTTTGTAACTCTAATCGCACCAAATGTTTCTCCTAGGGCAGTTGTTTGGTCAGTTCTTGCACTGTTTCTGGTTGCAAAAGCCTTCACCCATTGATTAGGAACGAAAGTAGAAGTTACAGAAGTAGATTGTCCACTTCCACTAGCAGTGCCGTTAATATAAGTTCCTCCTGTTAAGTCTGAGCCTAAATCTGCTGCAGCGTTGTAGAAAAACTGTACAGTATATTCTGTATCAAATGGTATGGCGCCTGCACCCAGCGTTGGAGAGTTCCATCTATTATTGTTTGCAGTGTTAGACATTTGCAATTCAACGTAAAATGTGCCTGATCGTGCTACTGCGCCATCATCGGCTATCGTTCTAACGGCAGAATTTGCGGTACTAGAAACAGACCATGTAGTTGAGGTACGTGTGCTTGAAGCTGTTGTTGTAGCTACTTGACCTTCCATACCACCATCCATAGTAGGAAACTCTCCTATCACCTGCATCGAGGTTTGTGCGTGAGCTCCAATTGCTGTAAGTGCAAAAGCAGCTACTAAAAGTAAATTTTTTTTCATGATTTTTATTTTAAGTTATTATTTTACGATTAATTTTATTGTTTGTTGTGATGTAGCGCTCTTCAGTTTTACAAAATAGATTCCGCTGTTCCAGTTGATAGTGGAAATGGCGTTGCGAGCGCTGGTTGTTTGTGAATTGTGAACTAGTTGTCCCAAACTGTTGTAAACGGTTATAGCTGTTTGTTCTTGATTAGGAAGTTCTATAAAGAACTCTTCTCCAGATACTGGGTTAGGGTACACCACCGCATTTGCAGCAATAGCGTCGCCTGCGCTTAATGTTGTTGTTTCGAAAACGATAGCAAACCTATCTGCTGCAACACTTGCTGTATCACCGGATGCTATTGTTACGTTCACTGGATTCAGCGTAGCA
>JANQTO010000358.1 GCA_030731685.1 Nonlabens sp. | reverse complement strand
CCTTGGAAAATCGATGAAAATGATACTTATATTTCAGCAAGTTCCTTGAAATAGTAAAAAAATACAATTTATTATTTTAAGCTAATAAACCTTCTTACCAGTCTTAAGATAAGTGCCCCATTCTTTACTGTAGACGTGAACAGTGTCCGTGGGTTTATTATTTGAGTTGACGATATTGAAACCTGCATCTTTCCACATAAAAATACCACCGTAAAGGTTTTTTACGTTGGTAAAACCTAGATTGTTTATGGTCTCGCCGGCGTCTTCACTACGAACTCCTATGCTGCAATAAACAACGACAGGCTTGCTGCGGTCTGGATTTGTGGCTAAGTAATTGTGAAAATCTTCCTTGTCACCTATGAAAATTGCTCCAGGTAAATGACTAACCTCGTACTCTTTCCTTTTACGGGTGTCTAGAATGGTGTAGTTGCTGTAGTCTGCTTTTAAATCTTGAACCTTTATATATGTTACTGTATTTCTATTATATTTTTCTAAAGCAGCAGCGATGGTTTGCGCCTGTGAAAATGCAGTAACAAAAAGAAAAATTAAGGTCGTAATTATTGTTTTCATAAGTCTAAATATTCTGTCGCATCATTTTTTGATCAGCCTTTTTAGTGGGGTAGCAAGTCAAATTTGTAATTCTTGGTTTATAAGATTCTAATTCCGTGAGCTTAACTATATTTATTACTGTGCGATTCTAGATTACATCGATACTATTGCTTTGTCCTTAGGAACTAAAATCTTTGTTAGCGATTTTCCTTGCAACTTTCTTTCGACTGCTGGTAGAATTTCCATATTGTCCCAGATGCCTGTCGTTAAGGTCAACGCATATTCTTGTGGCAAGTTGTTCATTTCCATATGTCTTGTCGCAGTTTCGTGGTCATAAATAACAGGAATGTGTTCAAACTCAAAACCGTCACTATCGTCTAAAATCATAGCCCATGTGTTTGTCATGCCATCGTTTGCTGGCATCCCTATGACGCCAGGATTGAGCCAATATTTTCCTTCGTGTAAGTGCGCAAAAGGCAAGCCACAATGTCCTGCGATGATAACGTCGGCTTTTAACGCATCTAAACTCGCTTGCTTTTCGGTCCAATTTGTAGATTCAAATATGAATTGAGAAACGTGGTGATAGCTGCCGTGCACGACCGCAACTTGTTTTCCCACATACTGAAATATGATGTTGTCGGGTAAGGTTTTTAAATATGCAGTTGTGCTTGTGTGTAGGTTCGCTTTCGCGAAAGCGTACCATATATCACTAAACCCATCACATCGAGAACCTGCTGTAAAATCGCAACCGCAGTCGTCCTGGTCGTCACGCAGCTGAATCTCCACGTTACCCAAAATGCTGTGTGCACCCCAGTTTTTAAAGGTATCTAGCGTCTCTTGAGGCTGGCCACAATAGCCTATAATATCACCGGTGCAAATGCAATTTTCTGGTGAAATGTCGTGTTCGATAGCGATATCCATAACAGCCTGCAATGCCTGCAAGTTGCTATAAACGCCTCCAAAGAGCAACATCTTGCCCTTTTTTATTGCTAAATCAGTTATTTTTTTGCCCATAGCGGTATTAAAAATACGGTGAAACTACATAGGATGCCGAAGACGTTTATCCACAACAGCGACGCGTATTTTCCTGTAGTAAAGATAAGGTTTGCGGGGAACCATTCAAAAACAAGCAGCAGTCCAAAAATGAGACCACAAATGACCGACAAATAATAACTCACTCGTGGTGCTTTCAAATGCCAAAGCACAAAAACTGGCGTGAGCCCTATAACCATCGTTCCACTTATGGTGGTGGCGCTTAAAATTTCGGCATTGAGGAATACTGGAATGGTTCCTAAAACAGCAACGATAACCATCATCACTCTGCCAAAGGCAACCGTACTACCCAGTTTCAAATCTATAGTAAGCATTTTTGAAAAACTGGAGAATGTACTGTCTAGGGTACTCGCAGCACTGGTAATCATGATGAAATTGATGATTAGCAATAAGACGACCCCAAGTTTTTTTGCAACCTCAACAGCTGCTTGTCCCTGCAAACCAGCTTGCTGTGCATAAACACCTACAATACTGAAAAGTACGATACACAAACCACCCAGTACCGCAGCCCATAGAAAGCTTTTGCGCATAACCTTAGGCGAGGTGATAAAACCGCGGTCTGTAAGTACCGGGTCGTGAAACGGATAACTAAAACTTTGTAAAACAGCGGCAAAAAAGAGGTTAAGACCAAGTTCCATGGACCACGTGCCGCTCGTAACCAAACCACCAACGCTCGTAGCAGGCTCTGTAAAAATCACACCCAAAATAATGATAAGCAGAACTGAGAAAAGCACCATTTGAATTACATCAGTAAAAATGGAACTACTCAAACCACCTTTCAACGTATAAGCCAGCGTTAAAACCGTAAACACGATAATCGCTGCATAATAGACCGTTGTTCCCGCATCACCAAAATAACTACCGATGACCATCGTGTTAGACCACACCTCATTAAACAACCTAAAACTAATCAAAACAGAAAATAAGGCGACAGCTTTTCTACCATAGCGGTCTGTGAGAAAATGGTGGATACTCGTAAAACCTCCAACCGTGCGCAGCTTGTAAATAATAAGCCCAGCAACTGCAAATGAAAGATAATAACCAGCGTAAGCCACGCCACCTACTAAACCAAATTCCAACCCTAAGTTGGCAGCATTCGTAATACTTTTTGCAAAAATCCACGAAATTATCAAACTACCCGTAAGCATGAACATGGTAGGTTGTTTCCCACGGTGCTGTGCTTTAAAGAAGGTTTCTACATCTTTTGCATAGGGCGCCAGTATGAAAAACACCAAGCTGCTTGCGATAATGAGCAACCACTGTAAGGTTGATGTTTCAGTTAGGAAGTTCAAGATATTGTTATTGGTTATTGGTTATTGGTTATTGG
>JANQTO010000357.1 GCA_030731685.1 Nonlabens sp. | reverse complement strand
TTCGCTTTCGCGAAAGCATCTCAAAATAAAGAGACTATTAATTTATAATAGCGTTCAATTTGAACATTCTTGCAGTAAATGTTGTACGAAATATCTGATAATGCGATTATTTGTGTATTTAGTCTTTTAAAATTACCTTTAATCGAATAAATTTGCAATTCCCTTTGCGAAAACCAAGTTGCCTTGCACTTCGTATATTTTTACATCAAAACGATTCATTATGAAGTCCCTAGTATCCTCAATATCCTTATCAATAACGGCGGTTATATTATTTTTTGCCACAAATTCATACTCACAAGTTGGAATAGGAACAGCCTCTCCAGAAGCAGCTTTAGACGTTTCCTCGACAAACGCAGGTTTGTTGTTGCCACGTATAGCACTTACAAGTCTAACGGTAGTAGCACCCATAACAAACCCAAATGGTGGCGCTGTGGTAGATGGCACTATGATATGGAACACTGGAACTGGTGGCGTTACGCCAGCAGGATATTATTACTGGCAAAATAGTAGATGGAATCTTGTAGGAAGTGATAATCAACCACAAGTTTATTTTGGTAAATTTATTTTAACGGCAGGTGGTCCAGTGACAGTTTCAGGAGTTCCATTTACGCCTCGGGCAGTAGAATTTACAGCCATAAATAGAGTTCAAAGTTTTAATGCTGGTTATTACACTTCACCTGCGGGCAATTCAAATGATGTGAGAATCGCTGGTGGCACAAGCATAGGTTATGCACAAAATAATGGTGGCACGATAAGCCAGCAGGTTATCTCACATGGCTATAATGGAACTAGTATTAACAATATAGGAACTTATGCATCTGATACACATTGTTTAGCGGCACTTTTTGTGAATCAAGATGGTAGGCTCATACGTGACGATGGTAATAATATTGGTAACGCTGCACAGACTTCACAGGAAGGACTAATACGCGCTTCCCTTACCAGTTTTAACAGCACAGGATTTGTTTTAAATGTAGATCGATTTCTTGCTGGAGCTGTAACGGGTACAATCGATAGAACTAACCGAATTGTAGTTACCTATAAGGCCTACCGATAAGGTAATCTATGCGGTGGCAAGATTTATATGTTATTTGTCTGGAATATGACGTTATGTATAGTATTTGTTGAGTTTGTTTTTCGGTTTTACTACTTTTTGAGTATTAGCTTAGCAGAAAAATAAAACATGAAGTCTATTCTATTCGCTTTTCTATTCTTTCTTAGTATTTTCCAATATTTACATGCGCAGCAATTTCCATTTGACTTTGAGGATAGTCAGTATACGTTTACGGGATTTTCGGGTTCTTCTTTTTCTCAAAGGACAGACCCAGCAGTTCCTAGTAACAGAGTAGGTCAGTTTTTCAATGATGGCAGCCAGCTTACTCAAGGTTTCTTTACCGACGTTTCTGTACCCGTAAATTTAGCGGCAAATCAAAATGTTACCCTTCGCTTTTACGCCTTTGACCCAAACGTCCACACAGTTCTACTAAAACTAGAAAACGGCACACAGCCAGCGATAGAAGTTTCTAGACAGACAACGGCTGCAGCTGGAGCATGGACTGACATGACTTTTGACTTTACAAATGCAACCCAAAGTGGCACTGCTAATCAAGTTTCGGCAACGGGTATGTATAGTCGGGTGACGGTTTTTATAGATTTTGGAGTAAACACCCCAGGAACCTATTTAATAGATGACATAAATAATGGAGCAACCTTTACACCACCTAATCCTATCGATGTGGTATACACAGACCTAGTTTGGTCAGACGAGTTTAACACACCAGGAACTAACAACCCAGTAGACCCTACAAAATGGTTTCATCAAACACAACTACCTGCTGGTGGAAGCTGGTTCAATGGTGAGCAACAACATTACACAAACAGATTGCAAAACTCTTACGTAGAAAACGGTTTTTTAAATATCGTTGCTAGACGGGAATCATTCACAGACCAAGGTCAAACAAAACAATTTACATCGGCTAGGCTTAACTCAAAATATGCGTTTACTTATGGTAGAGTAGATGTGCGTGCAAGATTGCCTTTTGGTGGTGGTACGTGGCCTGCCATATGGACTTTAGGAAAAAATACAAATGAGGACGGCGCGTTTTGGGACAGTACTTATGGAACTACAAACTGGCCACTAAGTGGTGAAATAGATATTATGGAGCATGGTTTGGGACCTGTGAATCAGGTTTCGGCAGCGTTGCATACCGCTTGTAACGGCTGCTCTGGAAATACAAGAAATAAAGGAGCTAGAAATTTACAAGATGTTGCAAACAATTTTCATATATACTCTGTAAACTGGTCTCCACAACAAATCACCTTTTTAATAGACGATGTTCCGTTTTATACCTACAATCCTGCTGTTAAAAATGTGAACACCTATCCGTTTTATGAAGACCAATACATGCTTCTTAATGTTGCCATGGGCGGTATTGCAGGAGCGATAGACCCTAACTTTACCCAAGGTACGTTTCAAATAGATTATGTCCGTGTTTATCAAAACACACTGAGTGTTGCGACAACAAGTTCCTTAAATGCAACGATTTATCCAAACCCTGCAAGTGACATCCTTTCCATAAGAGCTTCAGAAAGTATAGATAGCATTATGGTATTCAACATGCTCGGACAGCAAGTATTAGAAAAAACTACCGATTGCAACACGCTGGACGTAAGCCCTTTTGTTAACGGAACCTATATTTTGAAAATTCAGGCGGGAGATTTGGTACAGACCGAGAAGGTTGTGGTGATGCATTAGAGATTGTTCTATTGCAAGTGCCTCATGCACTACTAATCGAAGAGTTATTAATTCTAGGTACACAGATAACCAGAATAATCAATAAAAAAACATCCAAAACGAATCTTCGTTTTGGATGTTTTTAGTTTTGCTAACTGCTAACTGCTAACTGCTAACTGCTAACTGCTAACTGCTAACTGC
>JANQTO010000356.1 GCA_030731685.1 Nonlabens sp. | reverse complement strand
ATTATTGTTGCAAATCATTTAGGATTGCCGGTTGCAGCAGTATCTGTCCTTACAGACGAGTGCGACCCAGATAACCTAAAACCAGTAGATATTCCAGAGATTATAGCCATTGCTGGTAAGGCCGAACCTAAAATGGTTGCGCTATTTAAAGCGCTTATTGAACAACTGTAACCGTTATTTTCTCGTTAATTAGTGCAGATTGTGATTCTACCGTGATTAATAAGCGGTACTTTCACTTTCTATTTATTAATAGTTATACGTCATGAAGAAAATACTTTTTATACTAGGTTTTGTACTGCTTAATTCCTGCATAGGCAGTAAGAATTTACATTTCACTAAACTAGCTGAAAACGAACAGCTTGAAAATGCTGCAAAAAATGAGTTAGATCACAGTTCCTGGGATGCTCAACTTAAAAAGCACGTGAATGCAAAAGGCTTCGTGGATTACGAAGGTTGGAAAAAAGATACTGATGAGCTACAGGCATATCTAGCATATCTCAATGATAACGCTCCTAAAAAAGGATGGTCGCAGGCTGAGCAGTTTGCTTTTTACATTAATCTTTATAACGCGGCAACCGTGAACATGATTCTTGAAAATGGAATACCTAAAAGTATCAAGGACATTGATGGTCCTTTTGGTCAAGTGTGGCTGAAAGACGCAGCGTACGTAAACGGTAAAAGTATCTCACTGGCATCTCTGGAGAAGAGCATTTTGCAAAAAATGGGAGACCCGAGAATGCATTTTGCTATAAATTGTGCGAGTTTCTCTTGCCCTAAATTACAACGCGATGCTTATGTGGCAACCAAAATAAACAACCAGATGGATAACGCTGCAAAGGAATTTGTAAACTCAGATAAAAATGACCTTGCCAACAGCGCAGCGCCCAAAATTAGTGAGATATTTAAATTTTATCCTCAAGATTTCAAGGAAAGTGGTTTGTCCATTTTAGAATACGTGAATCAATATGCAAATAAAAAAGTGGATACAAATGCACCACTTGAGTATGTGCCATACGATTGGTCACTAAACAAACAATAGACAAGCTTTTTGACAATTACCAACCAACCCCAATATTTTTTATTGTTAATGCAAGCGTGTTATAGACAACAACTGACAACTGTCGAGCATCATTCTACGGTAAACCTTAGAACAGTTTTCTCCGTATGTTAGACATGACTATCAGTATTATCATACCTACTTTTAATGAAGAGGCTAGTCTATCTAGACTGTTGCCGTTGCTCTACAAAAGAGCAACATTTCCCACAACGCTAGAAATCATAATTGCCGACGCGTCGCCTGACGATAAAACGAGGCTGGCTGCAAAAGAGGTGCTTACTAAGCTCGAGGTAAAAAACTTTAAAGTCATTGAAGTTGCAAAAGGTCGTGGCAAGCAAATGCATGAAGCCTCAAAGATTGCGACGGGTGACATACTTTATTTCCTTCATGCAGATTCCTATCCGCCACGACGGTACGATTACTTCATTAAACAAGCGGTAAAAAACGGTCACGAGGCTGGGTGTTTCCGTATGCGTTTTAGGAGCAATCACTGGTGGCTGGTTCTCATAGGGTGGTTTACACGATTTTCGTGGAAAGTAAGTCGTGGTGGTGACCAGTCCCAATTTATTACTCGGGTTTTATATAACAATGTTGGTGGTTATAATACAGAGATTCCGTTTTTTGAAGACTACGATTTGATTCACAAGCTGTATGCTTTAGAAAAGTATCACGTTATACCAGAAATGCTATCCACAAGCGCACGCCGTTATAGAGCGGTAGGTGTATATAAGTTACAGTGGTTTTTTCTGACTATTTACTGGAAAAAGTATCGAGGCGCATCCATAGATGAACTTTATGTTTATTATAAAAAATGGTGCGACTTGAACGCTGCTCGTTAGACGTCCATATCATCACCATCGCCCATAAAATCCATGGGGTCAAAAGGTAAATCATCATCTGGGTCCACATCATCATAATTCACTCCTGGCGGGTTGAATAAACCCCAACGGTCTATGATATAATCATCATTATCAAAAGTGGCGACCCATTGCGCAAATAGTATCCTAAATTCGTCAACTTCCTTGCGCAGTAAATCTAGATACTCGGTGTCGCGATAACCACTCATTTGAAGTCCGCGAGCGTCTGTGATTAATTCTCTGGCTGCCTTGCGCACAAGCGTTGCACTTTCCATTTTGATATCATATAAATCTACAGCGTGCGCACCTGCAATTTTGGATGGTATTATTAGGGCATTGTTGAGCATGTGCTCTTTACTGGATTGAAAAAAATGTTTGAGAAGTTCTTTGTGAGGTTCGGCCTCGTTTGTGTTGCTTAAATCTTCTCGCTCTACATGTTCTAACAGCCGGTCAACGATATCAGAAATGGCCATCGCTTTTTTGTAGACTGGCAGGTCGGTAAAATCCAATTCGTTTTCTTCGTAGTCCATGGTGTGTTATTTAGTACCGTTCCACTCTGCATAAAATTGGTCTAGAAACGTAAGCATGAAGTCGTGTCGTTCTATTGCTAGTTCCTTACCTGTTTGGGTATTCATACGGTCTTTTAAAAGTAGTAATTTTTCGTAAAAATGATTGATTGTGGGCGCCGTGCTTTTTTTATACTGAGCTACGGTCATGTTGAGGTCTGGGGCTATCGCTGGGTCGTATAGGGTTCTATTCTTGAATCCGCCATAATTGAATGTGCGGGCTATACCTATAGCACCCAGTGCATCTAACCTGTCAGCATCTTGTATAATGTCTAACTCTTTGCTGATAAATGTCTGCTTTTGATTTCCACCTTTGAAGGATATGTGCTTTATAATATTTTCCACATGGTCTATAATTGCTGGTGCAACCTGCTGTTGTGCTAAAAATTCACGCGCAAGTCGTGGTCCTACAGCTTCATCGCCATCGTGAAATTTAGAGTCGGCTATGTCGTGGAGCAGTGCGCCTA
>JANQTO010000355.1 GCA_030731685.1 Nonlabens sp. | reverse complement strand
CCTATACTATTTTATATTTGAAAGCACAGGCTCTCGTGGCCTGTGCTTTTTTTTGCGCTCATTTTTTGACCCCTTATCGTAGCGTACGCTATGGCAAATCTCACGTTTATAGTATCTTTGAGCAATAACTCAAGTTTATGAACATTATCGTCCAGTTTTGTAGAATATTTGTAGGTGTTCTATTTATTTTCAGTGGTTTAGTAAAGTTGAATGACCCGCTGGGTTTCTCTTATAAGTTAGACGAATATTTTAGTGCCGCGGTGCTAGGCCTGGAGTTTTTACAACCGTTTGCACTACCACTTGCGATATTTTTGGTGATTTTTGAGGTGGTATTGGGCATCATGTTATTGCTTGGTTTTCAGAAAAAGTTTACGCTCTGGTCACTATCGCTCATGATTGTGTTCTTTACGTTTCTCACGTTTTACTCGGCTTACTTTAATAAAGTTACCGATTGTGGCTGCTTCGGCGACGCCATACCCTTGACTCCTTGGGAAAGTTTTTACAAAGACCTTATTTTGCTGGCTATGACCATTATTTTAGTGGTGTTTAGTGATTATATTAAGCCCGCTTTCGCGAAAGCGTACTCTTCAATAGCCATCATGCTAGCAACAATCGGTTGTTTTGGGATAGCATACTACGTGCTCATGCATTTGCCTATATTGGATTTTAGAGCTTACAAAGTGGGAACGGACATTACTGAAGCCATGGAAGAAGACCCGACAAGACCAGACATTTATGGTTACGACTGGTACTATATGGTAGACGGTAAGGAAAAAGTAATCACAACAGACGGTTCACAGCCACAAGGCTACGGCAAGGCTACTAAGGTAGAAACGAAACTTATAAAACAAGGCTACGTGCCGCCTATCCACGATTTTACCATAGAACTGAATGGTGAAAATATCACAGAACAAATACTCACTGAGGACAAGGTTGCGCTTGTCATCATGTACAATCTAGACCGTGCAGAAAGTGATGGACTCAAAAAACTAAAGGCTTTCACAACACGAGCGCAACAATCTGGTTACCGAGTGCTGGCCTTGAGCGCGTCACCACAATCCAGAGCAGACCAAGTGATGGACACTTATGATTTTAATATGCCATTTGCAATAACTGACGAGACTGCGCTTAAAACTATCGTACGTTCAAGCCCAGGAATTATGCTCGTTAAAAAAGGTGTCATTACTGCAAAATCGCACTGGAACGATATGGATAAGATGTCCCTATGATAGGCTTCATTCTTAAGAAATTAGGATATGCGCTACTTACTTTATATGGTGTGGTGACAGTCATTTTCTTGTTGTTTTATTTAATACCTGGTGACCCTGCACAAATGATGATGGGCCAGAACGAAGACCCAAAACAACTCGAAGTTGTGCGGGCTAAATACGGTTTCAACAAACCGCTTTCCACGCAGTATTTATATTACTTGAACGATTTGAGCATACTCTCTTTTCACAGTACCTCTCCGGCAGATTTTACCTACGACAGCGGTAAATACAGTGCAGCATCATTAGGAACAATTGGCACAACGGAGATATTATTTAAATGGCCTTACTTGAGAGAATCCTACCAAAAAACAGGTAAAAAAGTAAGCACGGTCATAGGCGATACCTTGCCCAATACGGTTTTGCTAGCAGTTGCCGCGATGAGCATTGCGCTCAGTTTAGGACTTGTGCTAGGAGTAGTTTCGGCATTGAAGCGAGATACATGGTTAGATAAAACCATTCAGGTAGTAAGTACTATGGGAATGAGTGTTCCCAGCTTTTTTAGTGCCATATTATTTGCCTTTGTTTTCGGGTATGCGCTTCATGAATATACAGGCTTGCGCATGAGCGGTAACCTGTATGAAATGGATAATTACGGTAATGCAAATAGCTTGCAGTTGCGCAATCTTATACTACCGGCTATCGTTTTAGGCATACGGCCACTTGCGGTTATCACCCAACTTATGCGCAATAGTTTGCTAGAAGTAATGGGTCAGGAGTATATCACAACGGCATATGCTAAAGGTCTTAATACCTTGCAAGTCATTAAAAAACACGCCTTTAAAAATGCGCTCAATCCTGTTATTACAGCGGTTAGTGGCTGGTTTGCGAGCATGCTTGCAGGTGCTGTATTTGTAGAGTATATTTTTAACTGGAACGGTTTGGGCAAGGAGATTGTTGAAGCCCTAAATACGCTCGATTTACCTATTATTACGGGTGCGGTCTTAGTAATAGCGACATTATTTATACTTATTAATATTGTGGTGGACTTGCTATATGTTTGGCTAGACCCTAGAGTTACGTTACACTAAAAAAATAATGACTTTATGAAATTTCTATTTACTATTCTTTTTTTGAGCGCAGCCATAGGTTTGAATGCTCAAAAACCGCTTGACGGTTTACAGGAGCAATTTACCCACTACACCCAGCTCGTGAAAGATGGAGAATTTGACAAGGCACTGGACTATTCACCCGAAAAAATATTTACTATTGTACCTAGGAGCGCGCTCATTAAGGCGATGGAAAGTACTATGAATGACCCTGAAATGGAGTTCGCTTTTTTCCTACCAGCATATGTCTCTTTTGAAATGCCTTTTGAAGACCAAGGCATCAAGTATCAGGTGTTTTATTACAAGCAAAGAATGACGTTAAAATTTATAGCAGAACCAGAGGATGGTGAGACACAAGAGATTGTAGACTTCTCTAACAACCTGCGTTTAGAATTGTTTAAGGACGTTTATGGAGAAGATAATGTATCTTTTAATGCTGAAACCCAAATCTATGATGTTAACGTTGAAAAAAAAGCGCTAGCAATACATGAAGAGAGCGCAGCGCACCTGCACTTTGCAGTGCTTGAAGAGGATAAAAAAGAACTTATGAAAAGAATCTTTTCAAATAAAGTAATCAATAAAATATACTAACATGAGAAAAAACATCGTAGCCGGAAACTGGAAAATGAACTGCGACATGGCGCAAACC
>JANQTO010000354.1 GCA_030731685.1 Nonlabens sp. | reverse complement strand
AATAAAACCCCATTGTGTGACAAGGATATTTCGCCTGGTTGCGGATACGCGCCACCGCCCACGAGTGCGACATCTGATATGGTATGATGCGGACTCCTAAACGGTCGTTGCGCCATCAATCCTACTTTTTCCTGAGTACGACCGGCGACGCTATGAATTTTTGTGGTTTCTAGCGCTTCATGCAAAGTCATGGGTGGCAATATGGACGGCAATCGTTTTGCGAGCATGGTTTTTCCTGCACCTGGTGGTCCTATAAGAATAATGTTATGACCGCCAGCAGCAGCTATTTCCATGCAGCGCTTAATAGATTCTTGGCCCTTGACATCGGCAAAGTCAAACTCTGGATGTTCCAGTGCCTGAAAGAACTCATCTCTGGTATCGATGATGGTTTGTTCCAGCGGTGTACCGTCATTGAAGAAGTTAATCACCTCTGCAATGTTCTCCACGCCGTAAACTTCCAGATTATCTACAATGGCTGCCTCACGCGCATTTTGTGCTGGTAGAATAAAGCCTTTATAACCTTCTTCTCGTGCCTTTATCGCAATAGGCAAAGCACCGCGTATAGGTTGCAAATTACCATCTAGAGATAGCTCACCCATGATGATGTACTTGTCAAAATCGTCAGTCGTGATTTGTTCGGATGCGTTGAGTATTCCTAGGGCAAGTGGCAGGTCGTATGCACTTCCTTCCTTGCGCAAGTCGGCAGGTGATAAATTAAGAATGAGTTTTTTGCCGGGCATTTTATAGCCTACGTTTGCAAGTGCTGCGGCAATGCGGTAGGAGCTTTCGCTTATTGCTTTGTCGGGAAGCCCTACCAAGTGGTAACCTATTCCCGTTGCGCTATTTACCTCAACCGTAATGGTCGTGGCTTCCACGCCAAAAACGGCGCTTCCGTAAACTTTTGTTAGCATGTATTTGTTTATATGGAGTAAAGTACAAAAATATGATATGTGGTTGATATTTTGATGTTAATTTTTCTGTCAGGTATTTTATTCTAGTTTTAAGTCGCAGTCGCAGTTTGCAGTGTGCGGTTAGCAGTTAGCAGTTTGAAGTCTCAGTCTCAGTGGGCAGTGGGCAGTATGCAGTTTGCAGGTTGTATTGTTTTCATGAAGTCATCAAAGTCTAAAGGCCTAAGTCATTAAAAGGCATTTATTTCCTCGTATACTTTATTAAAGTCACTATGTTTTTAAGGATTCCGCTTTCGCGAAAGCGTACTCCTTACTATCTTACCACCATGGAAAAATCACTTGCACACACGATACAAACGCGACGTTCTATGTTCCCGGCGCAATACACTGGAAAGTCTATTCCAAAAGCCGACTTATTAAGGATTTTAGAAGCTGCTCGCTGGGCACCAAACCATGCCAAAACACAGCCATGGCGCTATAAAGTATTGCAAGGAGAGGCACTGGGACAGTTAGGTGATTTTCTAGCCGATTCTTACCTCGCCACTCCTGATGCCAAAGAGTTTACGAGCAACAAATTACGCCATACACCGCGTGCAGCAAGTGCTATCATTCTGTTGTTTATGGAGCGTGATTTTAAAGAACGCATACCAGAATGGGAAGAAGTGGCTGCAGTCGCTATGAGTGTACAAAACATGTGGCTCACGGCTCACGATTTGGGTTATGGTTCCTACTGGAGCTCACCCAAATCATTTGCAAACATGGTCGATTTTGACCCTATCACCGTAGGAGAACGCGAGCGATTTCTAGGATTCTTTTATCTAGGAACCGTAGAACCTACGATTCAAGAATTGCCAGAGCGCATGACTGTTGATGAGTTTGCCCAGTTTGTGGGATAAAAACGTATTGATGCGTGGACGATAACGGTTATTTTAGTTTGTAATGTCACGCACACAATTTATCAAAAAGCATGCACTTTACCCAAACTAACTCGCACACCTAGTGCTAAAATGACTGCTACCAGCAAAATAAATTTTATATTTACCGCTTAATCTTTTTTGATACATGCGTACAGCTATAGGTTTACTTATAATAGCACTCATCATGCTTACCGGGTCATGTGTACCTACCTCTAAAATCACCTATTTACAGGAATCAAAATCAGTACTTACAGACTCGTTGATAAGCATACGTAAGGTGCAACCACCTTATAGATTACAGGTTAACGATATTTTGTCTATTAACGTAAAAGCGCCTTTAGATCCAGACGTTACTGCTATTTTCAATATTCAGGGTGAAGGAGCTGCTGCTGGAGGAACTGGTGCAGGACTCTATTTTTCAGGTTATACGGTGGATTCTCGTGGCGAGATACGCATACCCATCTTAGGCAATATGAATGTTTTAGGCTATACTGTGGAAGAAGTTCGAGAGCAAATAGAAACTCGTTTACTAACGGATTATCTTAGAGAAACAGCAAATCTTTTTGTTACGGTCAAATTAGGCGGCTTGCGTTATACCATGGTAGGAGAAGTAAGTGGTACCGGTCAAAAAACAATCTTTAGGGATCAAGTAAGTATTATAGAAGCGATGGCCGACGGTGGTGGTGTTCCTATTACAGGTGATTTAACCAAGGTAAAAATAGTACGACAGTATCCTGATGGTGTACGCGTTCATGAGTTGGATTTGACAAGTTTAGACGTAGTGTATTCTCCTTATTATATGATTCAACCTAATGATATGATAGTCGTGGACCCATTACCACAAAAAGCGCTGGGAACGGGTACTACGGGCTTAGCTTCCTTTACGACAATATTATCAGTATTTACAGCGTTGGTAACTACGGTTCTTTTTGTGACTAACTTGAATAATTAACATGGAAGAAGAAAAAGAAGGCGCTTCCTTATCAGGCATCTTTGACATAGGGCAGTTCATTATGAAATTACTGCGTTTGTGGTGGTTGTTTCTTTTGTGTATTGCTATTGGATTTGGATATGCATATTATAAGAATCAGTTTAACCAAGTTACCTACAGTGCAGATGCCCTTATAAGCATTAAAGACAACTCCAACCCAT
>JANQTO010000353.1 GCA_030731685.1 Nonlabens sp. | reverse complement strand
TACATCACCTTCTTTACACCTTCTACCACATCGCTGGCGTTAGGTAACCACTCTTCAAAAAGAACAGGGCTATATGGCGCTGGTGTGTCTTGGGTGTTTATCTTATAAATAGGTGCATCTAGGTAATCAAAAGCCTCAGCCTGTACCATGTGGGATATCTCTGTAGATACGTTACCAAAAGGCCATGCTTCTTCTAATATTACCAAACGGTTTGTTTTCTTAACAGATTTTAAAATTGCTTCTTTATCATACGGACGTACCGTGCGTAAATCAATGATTTCGCAAGAGATTCCTTCTTTCTCAAGTTCATCTGCTGCTTTGTACGCTTCTTTAATGATTTTACCAAAAGAAACGATAGTGACGTCAGTTCCTTCACGCTTAATCTCAGCCACACCTATAGGTAATACGTACTCACCTTCAGGTACCTCGCCTTTATCACCATACATTTGTTCAGACTCCATAAAAATAACTGGGTCATCGTCACGTATCGCAGCTTTAAGCAGTCCTTTTGCATCATAAGGATTTGATGGAACGATTACTTTGAGACCCGGCGTGTTTGCAAACCAGTTTTCAAATGCCTGTGAGTGCGTTGCAGCAAGCTGGCCAGCACTAGCAGTAGGACCTCTAAAAACGATAGGACACTTAAATTGCCCACCGCTCATTTGTCTTATTTTTGCTGCGTTGTTTATGATTTGGTCTATTCCTACCAGTGAAAAGTTAAAGGTCATGTATTCCACAATAGGTCTATTACCAGTCATGGTACTACCTATCGCAACACCTGCAAAACCTAGCTCGGCAATAGGCGTATCGATAACGCGCTTAGCGCCAAATTCATCCAGCATTCCTTTTGAAGCCTTGTAAGCTCCATTATACTCTGCTACTTCTTCACCCATTAAATAAATGGATTCATCGCGGCGCATCTCCTCGCTCATTGCTTCACATATCGCCTCGCGGAATTGTATCGTCTTCATACCTTATTATATATATCAAACTTGGAAAGCAAAAATAAGGCATATAAGCAAACGCTTAGAACTATTAGTAAAAAATATTTACTATGCATGCATAGTTTATTTGTGCTTTCTGTTGTATCTTCGCAAACGATTGCAAATTGACTTAAAGCCCGTTAACTATGAAGATATTGGTATGTATCAGTCACGTTCCTGATACCACATCTAAAATTAATTTTACAGAAAACAACACAACCTTTGACACAAATGGTGTGCAGTACGTTATAAATCCTAATGACGAGTTTGGCCTTACGAGAGCCATCTGGTTTCAGGAAAAACAAGGTGCGACCGTAGAGGTTGTTACCGTAGGTACTGCAGAGGTTGAACCTACACTTAGAAAAGCACTAGCTATAGGCGCAAACAGCGCGATACGCGTGGATATGCCTGCACTAGATGGTTATGCTGTTGCTCAGCAACTTGCCGCAGTCGTTAAAAATGGAGGTTACGACCTTGTCATTGCTGGCCGCGAGTCCATAGACTATAACGGTGGTATGGTTCCAGGAATGCTAGCTGCCATGACAGGAGCAAATTTTGTAAACACCTGCATTTCCCTAGAAATAGATGGAACGACAGCGACAACCGTACGTGAAATAGACGGTGGTAAAGAAACTGCCACTGCTGCCCTACCACTTATCATAGGTGGACAGAAAGGACTTGTAGAAGAAAGCGACCTAAGAATACCTAATATGCGAGGTATTATGATGGCTCGTCAAAAGCCTCTAAATGTAGTTCCACCCGTAGATTCTAATGCAGAAACACAAACGGTGTCTTTTGAAAAGCCAGCCGCTAAGGGTGCTGTTACCCTTGTAGATGCTGGTAATTTAGACCAACTCATCGACTTGTTACACAACGAGGCAAAGGTTATATAAGTTACTCACTTGCAGCGTGATTGCTGTAATTATTAATAGTGTATTTAGTTCGCTTTCGCGAAAGCGAACACCACAAAAACAAAGCAGGAACCATTAAAGTCACTGCTATTAAAAACAAAATTATGTCCGTACTAGTATATACAGAATCAGAAAATGGGGCGTTCAAAAAAACGTCATACGAAGTAGCCAGCTATGCAAAAGGCATTGCTGCAATGTTGGGAACTGATGTTACCGCCATAGCATTTAACACAAGCGACGCAGGTGAACTTGGAACTTACGGAGTGAACAAACTCCTTACGGTAAACGACTCAAAACTAGAGAAATTTACCGCAGCTGCTTATGCTGATGTTATCGCACAGGCTGCAAAACAAGAAAATGCTCAAGTAGTAGTCATAAGTTCTACTGCCGACTCAAAATACCTAGGTTCCTTACTGAGCGTACACCTTAAAGCAGGTTATGTGACAAACGTAACGGCATTACCAGAAAGTGCGAGCCCATTTGTAGTAAAAAGAACAGTTTATACAAACAAAGCTTTTAGCAACACACAGGTAAATACAGACGTAAAGTTATTAGGCCTTTCTAAAAATGCTTACGGTCTCAAAGAAAACACAGTAAGCTGTGCGGCAGAAGCTTTTGCGCCTACACTCAACGAAAATGACTTTAATGTGAAAGTACAGAGCGTAGACAAAGCAACAGATAAAGTCACTATAGCCGATGCTGAAGTAGTAGTGAGCGCAGGCCGTGGAATGAAAGGGCCAGAAAACTGGGGCATGATAGAAGAACTTGCTGACGTTTTAGGAGCTGCAACCGCTTGTTCTAAACCAGTTAGTGATTTAGGATGGAGACCCCATGGAGAGCATGTAGGACAAACCGGAAAACCAGTTGCATCTAACTTATACATCGCCATAGGAATATCTGGAGCGATACAGCACCTTGCTGGAATTAACTCTTCAAAGGTAAAAGTAGTCATCAATACAGACCCAGAAGCACCATTTTTTAAGGCTGCTGACTATGGTGTTGTAGGCGATGCTTTTGAGGTTGTACCTGCCTTGATAGAAAAATTAAAGGCATTTAAAGCGGCAAACGCTTAATTTAAATAAAGAATTATTAGATTTAGGCTGTGCAGATTTGAGAAAAACTCTCACTTTTGCACAGCTTTTCTATTATGAGCCTAAAAAAACTAAACATACGCGGTATTTCCTACAGCCAGACTCAAAACGGTGCTTACGCACTTGTGCTGAAAGAAGTTGATGGAAACCGACAGCTACCTATAGTAATAGGCGCTTTTGAGGCGCAAAGTATCGCGATAGCGCTAGAAAAAGAAATAAGCCCACCACGACCACTAACCCATGATTTGTTTAAATCATTTGCTGAGCGTTTTGGCATTGTCGTAAAACAAGTCATTATTCATAAACTCGTAGATGGCGTTTTTTACAGCAGCCTTATTTGTGAACGTGATAAAATCGAAGAGATTATAGACGCACGAACCAGTGACGCCATTGCACTAGCCGTACGATTTAAAGCTCCTGTCTTTACATATGAAAATATTCTAGAAGAAGCTGGTGTGCAACAACATATAAGACCGGATAAGGAACTGCGCTCTTTCGATAGTGAAGAAGATGATGATACGCTAGAAAACCTTTTAAGCATTCCTGATGATGAGAAGCAAGGGTTTGAACATCTATCTATAGATGAACTTAACAAAATGCTTCACGAGGCAGTTACAAATGAAAACTATGAACTTGCTGCGCGACTGCGTGACGAAGTCTCCAAACGCTAACCCAAGTTTCCCTTATGAATTCTATGACAATTCGTTTTTTTGTTTCCCTATTTCTTTTGAGTTTTTCTTTTACAGCGTTAGCACAAGAAGCTACGCCTCTAGAAGGTAGTTGGATTCTAGGTGCGACGGCACTTAATGGTTCTACTACAGCGCTCACTTCACAAATAGACAGTATCACGTTCAAAAATCAGAACTATAAATTATATACTGCAATAGACAGCCTGAATAGCGAAGGTAAGTTTATGGTGCAAGGTGACTTTATTGCACTTTACCCTACAGATAAGCAAGAGGCGATGAACCAGCTTGACTTGGTCAAATTGACAAGTGACACGCTAACAATTAAGGCAAACGGTAACATCTATGATTTTATAGCACGTAAAGAGCTTGCGATAGCATCTAAAAACATGGAGATTCCTAAAGACATTGGCTTTAGTTTTCAGAGCTTTTATCGTGGTGTGATAGGTATGTTATTCATCTTAGGATTCTGCTTTATATTAAGCAAAAACAAAAAAAAGATTGACTGGAAACTAGTGGCCGTGGGCGTTACATTACAATTAGTGTTTGCCATCGCTGTACTCAAATTTGAGAGCGTTGCTTATATTTTTGATGCTATATCAACAGGTGTGGTTAAATTTCTAAATGTAAGTGAAGCTGGAGCCGAGTTCGTTTTCGGTAATTTTATAGACCCTAGCGGCAGTTGGGGTTATGTTTTTGCATTTAAGGTATTGCCTACAATCGTATTCTTTTCGGCTTTTACGTCGCTACTTTATTATTTAGGAATTCTTCAGAAAGTGGTTTACGTACTTGCGTGGATCATGAGTAAAACCATGCGCTTGAGTGGTGCAGAATCTCTTGCAGCAGCTGCCAATATTTTTATAGGACAAACCGAAGCGCCACTGGTAGTCAAACCATATCTAGACAAAATGACTAAATCTGAGATGCTTTGTCTTATGATCGGTGGCATGGCAACTATTGCTGGTGGCGTACTTGCAGCGTTCATAGGTTTTCTAGGTGGTGAAAGTGAAGCACAACAAATACTGTTCACAAAGCACTTACTTACCGCATCTATCATGAGTGCCCCAGCGGCTATCGTAATAGCAAAAATGCTCTATCCTGAAGATGATGAAATAAACATAGATCGTTCACTTAAGGTGTCAAAAGACAAGATTGGTTCAAATATCTTAGACGCTATATCACGAGGTACGACTGACGGACTTAAACTCGCCGTTAACGTAGGAGCTATGCTTCTAGTATTTACTGCTCTTATAGCCGTAGTTAATTTTGGTTTAAAAGATTTATTAGGAGAATATACTGGACTTAACAGCATCATAGAATCTTCGAGTAATGGACGTTACGATGGATTCTCCATGCAGTATATTTTAGGAAATGTATTTGCTCCTGTGGCTTGGATTATAGGTGTTCATATCGACGATATTGTACTTATAGGACAGTTGTTAGGTGAAAAAACCATTCTGAATGAATTCATAGCTTATGGCTCTTTAAAAGATTTGAAAGAAGCAGGAAAAATAATGCACCCTAAGTCTATCATTATTGCTACTTATGCACTCTGTGGTTTTGCAAACTTTGCTTCCATCGGAATACAAATAGGCGGTATAGGTGTGCTAGCTCCAAGCCAGCGCAAGACTTTAGCCGAATTTGGTATCAAAGCCTTGATAGGTGGAACCTGTGCAGCACTTCTTACTGCTACTATTGCAGGAATGTTGTTTGGGTAGTTGATTATCTAACCTTTTTAAACTAGCTTTGTTAACTTAATTTTAACAAGCCTATCGACACATTGAATCACGAAAACTACCTTCATAAAACACAATATGATTTTGGGATAATTTATTATTATCATGGCTTTGTAGTGGGTAAAATGAACGCTGGTCAGCTTGTTGACACAACCATTGCATCGTTAATCATTCGAGACATGCAGGAGTACTACAAGCAGAAAAAATTTGTATATATATCTAACAGAGAAATAGCACACCACGTAGATCTGTCAGTTTACAAACTCGTGGATGCCAAGAAGATGATAGGAATCGCCATAGTCTCTCAGGAAGAAAGTGCATTATCGCAGGTATCGGCAGAACAGAAACTTTACAACGGCTCCTTTGGCTATTTTAAAACAATGGCAAGTGCAATCTCTTGGGCACAAATGCTAGTTGAGCAACCTAATTAGCGATTGTTATTTCATAAATAACTGCTCATTTTGGTTTACTTTTAAAATCTTTTAAAAGAACTACAATCCATGCAGCAATATCACGACTTACTACAGCACATTCTAGACCACGGCACAGATAAGGGCGATAGAACCGGAACCGGAACTCGCAGTGTTTTTGGATATCAAATGCGTTTTGACCTGCAAAAGGGTTTCCCCATGGTCACCACAAAGAAATTGCATCTCAAATCTATTGTTCATGAGCTGCTATGGTTTCTCACAGGAGATACAAACATAAAGTACCTGCAAGATAACGGCGTGCGTATATGGAATGAATGGGCCGATGAAAACGGTGATTTAGGACCTGTTTACGGTCATCAATGGCGTAACTGGAACGGTGAAGAAATAGACCAAATAAAAGAAATAGTAAACGCTCTAAAAACAAATCCGAACAGCCGTCGTATGCTCGTGAGCGCCTGGAATCCAAGTGTGTTGCCTGATACTTCTAAAAGTTTTAGTGACAATGTTGCAAACGGTAAAGCAGCTTTACCACCATGTCACGCGTTTTTTCAGTTCTATGTTGCTAACGGCAAGTTGAGCTGCCAGCTCTACCAGCGCAGTGCAGACGTGTTTCTGGGCGTACCCTTCAACATAGCAAGCTATGCTCTTTTTACCATGATGATGGCACAAGTTTGTGACCTAGAATATGGCGATTTTATTCACACCTTTGGTGACGTACATATTTACGCTAACCATATGGAGCAAGTGAACCTGCAACTTTCTAGAGAACCACGTGCCCTACCTATCATGAAATTAAATCCCGAAATCAAGGATATCTTTAATTTCACGTTTGATGATTTCACACTTGAAAATTATGAACCACATCCTGCGATTAAAGGTGCCGTGGCTATATAGCTTCAACGTATGTGATGCGGAACATTGAGGAGAAATTGCCTTTCCAGAAAACAGTGCTTAGCCTATTAAAAACAACAACGGGATACGATTTTTTATTGCTTCAAATTAGCATTCTAAGTATCAGAACTCCGCAGGTTAAAGAACAAAAACATAGCTATGAACATCAACAAATTTTGAGTAGGTTTAACAGGTTCTAAATTAACATTCATGCGTTTATCTATTCTAACGATTAGCTTACTAATAAGCACCGTGTTTAATCTCACAGCACAGGTTAATATGCAAGAAGATGCCCAGGCACTTTTACAAACCTGCGTGCGTGACACTAAAAACATCGAGCCCGTTTCCTGCACAGACAACGAGATTATGAAGATAGCCGTGACTGAGGTTATGCGTGTTAAAGAATATAACAAACCGAACACGGTCATAAACCTCGACATTCAAATCGCTGTAAACGAGCGAGGCACCATTACAGAGGTACTCGTAAATAAAAATAGCAACACGCTTGAAAATCTCGTAAGCAAGAAATTACAAGCGATAGGGACTCTTTTTCCGGCTAGAAAAAATGGCGTTTTCGTTGCTTCCGTTTTGAATTACCATATTGACGATGCAACGCTCACAGACTATGTACTCATAGATAATAGGGAAGGCATCATCGTAGGTTCTTACGAAATGGCGCCACCGATAGCTGCTCCACGTGGTTATGATACAGACCCAGACTCTATAGCAGCAATTCCTTTTATGGTCATGGAAGAACCACCAATGACTAAAAAGTGTGCTTCGCTAGAAACACTTAAAGAAAGGCAAACGTGCTTTTATGATTTTGCCAACAATTACGTAACAAATGCACTGCGTAAGTACTTAGAGAAAATGGAAATGAATGAAAACCAGCGCATTCCCATAACATTTATTATAGATACAAATGGAAAAATTAAAGATGTAGTTGTTCGGGCAAAAGACCCCGCAGTAGCTAAAGAGATTAATAGAATTATGGAAAATTTCCCAAAAGTACTACCAGGAAAGCAACGTGGCAGGGTTGTAAATACGCAATTTGCTATATTTTATAAGTCTTAGAACAAAATCTTTCAACCATCCTTATATACAGGTCAGTTTTCAACTATGACGCCTGTGATTTGCAATGTTTAACGTGTCATTAACGCTTTCGCGAAAGCGAGATTCCCCAAAATCTCCCTATTTTTGAGACATGAGCAGTTCCCATGACTTACTTAATTTATTTCTAGACACACGTGCAGCTAGTGAGAATATTTGTGCACCATTACAAACAGAGGACTATGTTGTACAACCTATTGTGGACGTCTCACCACCAAAATGGCATCTAGGACACACAACTTGGTTTTTTGAAGAGTTTTTGTTGAGCCCGCACTTGCCTATGTATCAAAGATTCAACGCACAATATGGCTATGTTTTCAATAGCTATTATGAAAGTGTAGGTGCTCGCGTGGTGCGCACAGACCGTGGTAATCTATCTAGACCTAGTGTAGAAGATGTATATGCATACCGTGCCTATGTAACCAAACACATGGAACTCCTTTTTACCTCTTTTCTTACAGACGATTTATTACCTGTTTTAGAAATAGGGATTCATCACGAGAAACAACATCAGGAACTGTTGCTGTCTGACATTAAGTATATTCTAGGTAATAACCCATTGCAACCCGTTTACGGAACGCTTAAAAACGAGGTTTTTATTGAAAAAGGGGAACGCAATTATTATGACATGCCTGCTGGAATTTACGAAATGGGACATGACGAGGAATCTTTTTGCTATGACAACGAGCAACCAAAACACCGCGTTTTTTTAGAAGCTTACAGCATATCAAATAAGTTAGTGACTAGCGGTGAATGGATAGAATTTATAGAAGCAGGCGGATATTCAAACGTGCTTTTATGGCACACCGAAGGCTGGGATTGGGTTCAAAAAAACAACATAACCGCACCATTATACTGGTACAACAATAGTAATTCCTGGCAGCAGTACACGCTAAACGGTGCGTGCGACGTAAATCCAGATGCCGCTATTACTCATATTTCTTATTACGAGGCATTTGCATACGCTCAATGGCGAGGCTTGCGATTACCAACAGAATTTGAATGGGAAGCAGCAAACAAGCAATTTGACTGGGGCAAGCGCTGGGAATGGACTGAAAGTGCCTACCTGCCCTATCCTAATTACCAGAAACCAGACGGCGCACTGGGTGAATACAACGGCAAGTTTATGGTAAACCAGAAGGTGCTGCGAGGCAGCTCTGTTGCCACGCCAGCTAACCATGCAAGAGCCACCTACCGCAATTTTTTCCACGCTCCATTACGATGGCAGTTTACTGGCTTACGACTCGCAAAATCATTATGACTAAAAAACAATCTTTCCAACAAGACTTTGAAAACCACGTGATAGAAGGTTTAAGTTCCTTCCCTAAATTCTTAAGTTCTAAATATATTTATGACGAGAAAGGCGATGCTCTTTTTCAGCAAATCATGAATTTGCCTGAGTATTACCTCACAAATGCCGAGTACAATATTATAGACCGTTTTAAAAAGGAACTGGCTACACTTTTTACTCATGAGCTCGGTTTTGACCTCATAGAACTAGGCGCCGGCGACGGTAAAAAGACTAAGGTTTTCTTAGAAGAACTTGTTGAGCAACAACAAAAATTCACGTACATACCTATAGACATCAGTCAAAACGCTATTGACAAACTCGCAGCATCCTTATTAGAAAAATGGCCTACTATAGATATTCAGGGCGAGCAAGGAACATACTTTCAGGTTTTAGAGCGTTTGTCGCAATACAACAAGCGCCCTAAACTTATCATGGTTTTAGGTTCAAACATAGGCAACTTGACGCACGTCGAAGCTATAGATTTTCTAGGCAAATTGCGTAATAGCATGTCGCCACAAGATTTACTTTTTATGGGTTTTGACCAGAAAAAAGACCCGTTGCGTATTCAAAATGCATATGCTGACTCACAAGGAGTAACTCAAGAATTTAACCGAAACTTATTGCATCGCATCAATGCAGAGATGGACGCAAATTTTCTAGTGGAAGATTTTGAACACTGGGAAGCGTATGACCCTGAAACAGGAACTGCAAAAAGTTACTTACTAGCGACAAAGCCATGCAACGTTAGAGTAGGAAAGCTGGGAATCGATGTTAGTTTCAAGAAATGGGAAACCATTCATACGGAGATTTCACAAAAATATGACGACGACGTGGTTGCATGGCTTGCAGGAAAAGCTGACCTTCAAATTAAACGTATTTTTGAAGACGAGCAGCAACTCTATAAGAACTATTTATTTAATAGAGACTAGCAGGTACTGCATAACTTGAATTTCATTACATGGTAATCGTAAAGGAATATGATAGTTTGTCACTAGTGCCAGACGTAGTATTTCAAAATCTTATTCCTAAAGAATCCTTTTACTTTTCGCGTTCATTTTTAGCAGCGTTTGAAGAATATAACACGCTTATTAAAAATAGTTACTTTATTGTCGAACACAATAATGAACCTGTTGCAATAGCCATTTTACAACAATTGCAGGTAAGTCTTGAGAATGCGGCTACCCAACTATCATCCCAAGCTAGGCTAGCAAAAGGCATTCATTGTGTACTGACTGGTAGAACAGCACAAATAGCAGTTTGCGGTTCCATATTCTTGAGTGGCGATTATGGAATCTATATAAAAGAAGGAGTTAATAAGGAACTTGTTTATGCAGCAGTTGCAACATATCTGAAAAAATCGGCGATAGCCCAACGAGCCTCGGTTCTTTTCTTTAAAGATTTTAATGTCTCGCAAAAAGCCCACACTAGTGTGCTAGTTACAAATAAATTTACAGCCTTTCAAGTGGAGCCTAATATGGTTCTGAAAATAGACCCAACTTGGAAAACCGTCAGTGACTATAAAGCACATCTTAAATCTAAATACCGTGTAAAAGTAAACCGTGCCGACTCATTAAGCGATTCCCTTACAATAAAATCGTTTAACGCAGTGGACATCATTACACATAAAGACAGGTTACAACAACTTATGGCAAACATTACTGACCGCGCCGTAGTGAGTACGATAGACCTAAATATTGATACCTATACCGCACTGAAAGTCGCATTTCCCGACAAGGTAGTTTTTAACGGTTACTTTCATAACGACGAGTTGTTAGGTTTTGCGACCGGATTTATTGACCAAGACCAGCTAGACGCTCATTTTATAGGGATGGATTATGGAAAGAATAAGCAGTTTGGTCTATATCCGCGTATTTTGAACGATTACGTATCGGCAGCGATACGTTTGCGTGTTTCTTATCTTAATTTAGGTCGCACCTCGTCAGAAATTAAAAGCACATTGGGCGCTATTCCCGTACCGCTTCATTGCTATGTGCGCCACAAGCGCACCTTTGCCAACACAATTTTCAGACCTTTTGTAGGACAACTCAGGTCTACATCCTTTAAACAGCATAATCCATTTAAAGATGCTTAACTTAATTATAACAAGCCCAAGGGTTCAATAACAGAAAACTACTGTAATGTGCAACTAGTAAAGCATACTAACTAGGTACACAATTAAACAGAATAATTATGAAAGCAATTTGGAACGATGTTACCATAGCCGAAAGTAACGACACCGTGGTCGTAGAAAATAACCACTATTTCCCAGCAAACAGTATCAAAAAAGAATATTTCAAACCTAGCGATACAAAAAGCTCGTGCCCTTGGAAAGGCGTTGCAAGTTATTACTCTATCCAGGTAGATGGCACTCGCAATAACGACGCAGCTTGGTATTATCCAGACACAAAATATGCCGCTAAAAACATAGAAGGTTATGTCGCCTTTTGGAAAGGCGTTAAAGTAGTAGAATAAAAAAATCCCGACGTTTGTCGGGATTTTGAGTTTAATATCTTTAAAATCTAAATTCTAGTATAGACAACATCTAAATTTGTAATGCCTGCCGCACGTGTAGTTGACAAATCAGGAAAAGCCTGATTTATACGATTACTATTCAGCGTAAAACTGAAATTTGTAGGATTCAAAACTACCGCTTGACTTTCGGTAACAGAACCACCGTTAAACATAGCCGTCACCGTAAGAATACCGTTAGCATAGGTATAAGTTCCCGTTTCTACGCTTGTGGTGCAAACTAAAATATTATTTACGTCAAAACTTACATCGGCAACAACAGCGCTAAAAGTGCCGTTAGCATTAAAATCTACAGTCATTTGTTGTACACAGGTAGCCTCGCTCAACATATCTGTAGAACTTGTGCCGTTACCGTCTAAATCTACCGCAACATTAGATTGCAACGAAGTTATAACATAACTGCCCGCAATGGCATTGGTGCTTTGTGTAGTAAGGCTTTCTGGGTCACAACTCGTTAATAATAAGATGGCAAAACCCGCTAAGAATAGTAACTTTTTCATTTTTAAAACAATTTTGCAGTAAATATAGTAAAACCTAACTAGTTCATAACAAAAGCTTTGTAAATAAAATGATGCTTTTTAAGGATATCGCTTTCGCGAAAGCGGACTAACCAAAACCTAATTGCAAATAATAAAAACATCTTTTAGATTGAAAAGCAAGGAAATAGCATACTTTTGCATTGTTGTAAAAAAGAGTTACATTTTTTAATTAGCATGTATTGCGATTACCAATTAATATCTTACATTTGCAGCCCGATTTTAGTTAGTAAAATTGGTAATTGATTTAAAACAAGTTCAAGGTGAATACTTTAAGTTACAAAACCGTATCTGCAAACAGCGCTACAGTATCCAAGAATTGGGTTCTCATTGACGCGGCAGAACAGCCACTAGGCCGCATGTCTTCTATAGCTGCAAAGTTTTTAAGAGGAAAATACAAAACAGACTATACTCCACACGTGGACTGTGGTGATAACGTAATTGTTATCAATGCAGATCAAGTTGCTCTTACCGGTAACAAATGGGCTGACAAAACATACATAAGACACACAGGCTACCCAGGTGGTCAGCGTAGTCTTACTGCAAAGGAACTTCTTGCTAAGGATTCTACACGTGTCGTAGAACATGCAATTAAAGGAATGCTTCCTAAAAACAAATTAGGATCTGCAATATACCGCAATCTGAAAGTATATGCTGGCGCTGAGCACGGTCATGAGGCACAACAACCAGTAACCATCAATTTAAACGAGGTAAAGTAATATGGAAACATTACACAAAATAGGTAGAAGAAAAACTGCCGTGGCTCGTGTTTACCTTAGTGAAGGAAAAGGTGACATTACCATTAATAACAAAGATTTAAACGCTTACTTTACCACAGGTACTTTACAGTACAAAGTGAAGCAACCGTTTCAACTTACTGAAACGTTAGAGACTTATAACGTTAAAGCAAAAGTTCACGGTGGTGGAATCACAGGTCAGGCTGAGGCTATAAGACTTGCGATTTCAAGAGCGCTTGTTCAAATAGATGAAGAAAACCGTTTAATTCTTAAGCCAGAAGGTCTTATGACACGTGACCCAAGAATGGTTGAACGTAAAAAATTCGGTCAGAAGAAAGCTCGTAAGAAATTCC
>JANQTO010000352.1:2569-3003 GCA_030731685.1 Nonlabens sp. | reverse complement strand
GGTTATCGATAGTTGAGACCTTGCGGTGAACTAATGGATTAACGGTGTACGAATTGACACGATTAGATAAATACACCAAATTGCTGTCTGAGAAGTACTTGTCAACAAATTCTTTAAGTACTTCATAGTGCTCATAGGAGATTACTACACCATCCTTAATTTGGTTAATGAGATAGTGTTCAAACACGAAAACGTCTGTGTACCCCAAGTCGTGATGTTGCAGAATTTCCATAAATAAGGATTTAATTGGTTCATTTAAAGATAACTAAAAAAAATGAATTGCTTCCATTTGCATAATAATTAGCTATTTAAAGACACTAAATCTCTTAATTGTGCCTTTGAAGCTATACTTAAAAAGACCTGTAGCAATTAATTGCTATCTTAAAGAAACAAGTTCAATTTCTGAAACTCCTATCCTTTTAAAGGTTCCTATG
>JANQTO010000352.1:1331-2559 GCA_030731685.1 Nonlabens sp. | reverse complement strand
GTTTTATAGAATTCATTCGTTTTATATTTAAAGTCATCCTAAAGATAACTAAAAAAAGTAAAAGAATTAAAACTATTGGTTTGCCGATATTTCGAGAATGTAAGCTACATTTCTAAGAGCGAACAGAACTGTAAGTAAATTAATAGGAGCGTTTTATATCTACCTTAAAGAAACAAGTTCAATTTCTGAAACTCCTATCCTTTTAAAGGTTCCTATGACAACATCTTGATTCTGCAATTTGAAATCTAAATCTGCACATTGCACGTTGCAATCAAGCATTATCTGGTTTAGAATGGAATAGCCAGATGTATTCGTCACATAACTCTCACCATTCCTTTTTAGTTCTATATCAAATTGCGTTTCAGGACTAACAAATTGTTCATTATCGATTCTTACAAGATTATATCGGAGTGAACTGCCATCTGCCGGTGGGTTATCAATTGTTGAAACTTTTACAGTAAGGTCATAAATTTTCCCTGGAACATAATTAAAACCTTGAATATCTGTATAAAATGCTGTCCAAGTATCTGAACCTATGGCATTATCTTCCTGAACTTCATAAACCAAAAGAGGAGCTATCCCAACCCCAGTAATGTAATGGTGGTTTATACGAATCTTCATGATTCTCGTATCGTTGTCATTATCGCATGATATCGTCAACATAGTTAGTAGTAGAAGTACAATGGTGTTTTTGATTAGGCTCATAGTTTGATTTTTAATTAAGATGCAACTTGTTGCCAAAGGTTGCGTTCAAATTTCTTGTATTTTTTAAAGATAAAATTCCAGGATTTTGCTATTGCACTTTATATTGTTCTTTTTCTAAAATCCTATCCACACAATTTATACCATCTATAGCTGCGCTTATGATACCACCTGCATATCCAGCACCTTCCGCACATGGGTAAAGTCCTGCAACTTCTACGTGCTCTAGTGTTATGGGGTCACGTGGTATGCTCACTGGTGACGATGTGCGGCTTTCCGGAGCGTGGAGAACTGCTTCGTTTGTATAATATCCGTTCATTTTTTTACCGAATGCTACAAACGCTTTGCGTAGCCTGCTTGCTAACAAATCTGGTAAGACTTTATTTAAATCTACTGCTGTTAATCCTGGCTGGTACGATGTTTTGGGAAAATCTACAGAGACTACACCATTTACAAAATCAACCATGCGTTGGGCTGGTACTTTTTGCGACTTACCTGCTGCTACCCAACAATCATGTTCCACCAT
>JANQTO010000352.1:0-1321 GCA_030731685.1 Nonlabens sp. | reverse complement strand
GATATGATGCCAAGATTGAACAAAAAATTAAACAAAATAAGCGAGACTTTGGATCTGCGAATCAAAAGTAGGGCAAGAGCACCCCCAAACCATTGAAAAAAGGAAAAATCCAAGTCAAGGTGACCTAGGAAAATCTGTAGAAACCACGCCATTTACAAAATCAACCATACGCTGCGCGGGTACTTTTTGCGACTTACCTGCTGCTACCCAGCAATCGTGCTCCACCATTTTCTGAAAGTCTAAACAAACAAAAGGGTCATTTTCTTTATAGTTGGGTAAATCTTTAGGCTCAACACTTACAACAATACCGCTGTTAGAATATGGATTGTTACGCTTGCTCGGACTCCAGCCATTTGTAACCACCTCATCAGTATCTGTTGCGCACGGTGCGATAATTCCTCCGGGACACATACAAAACGAATAAACACCCAAGCCGTCTACTTGTTCCACCAGACTATAACTCGCTGGAGGAAAATATGGGTTTGCATCGTCTCCATGGTACTGTATCGTATCAATAAGCGACTGGCTATGTTCGATACGCACACCTATGGCAAATGGTTTTGCCTCGATTTTAATATTACGTTTATGAAGCAAGTAAAATATATCCCGCGCACTGTGGCCGGTTGCAAGTATCACATGCTTATGTTCATGCCACGCGTAGTCATTTATTTGAATAGACGTGATATGATTATCAGTAACTTTTACATCGGTCAATTTTGCGTTAAAATGCACCTCGCCGCCAGCCTCTAGTATCGCCTCACGCATGGACGTGATTATTTGTGGTAATTTATTTGTCCCTATATGCGGATGCGCATCTACCAGAATATCTGGTGTGGCTCCAAAATCTACGAACCACTCGAGCGCCTTCAATACATTTCCTCGTTTTTTAGAACGCGTGTATAATTTTCCGTCACTGTAGGTTCCTGCGCCTCCTTCACCAAAACAATAGTTAGATTCTGGATTTACAATATGTTCTTTATTAATTGCCGCAAGGTCTCGACGGCGCGAGCGCACATCTTTACCACGTTCGTAAATAATAGGTTTCATGCCACCTTCTATGGCTCGAAGCGCTGCATACAAACCTGCCGGTCCTGCTCCTATAATAGCAATCTCCTTTTTATCGCTTACGTCCCGCACTTTATAAGGTTCACGAACTGGTCGCTCCTCATCATGCAACCACAATTCGATTTGTAGATTGTATTTTACTCGTTTTTGCCTCGCATCTATAGAACGCTTACGTATGTTCCACGAAGCAACGTCATCCATACGCATATCTACCTTTTCAAATACCTTCTCAAGGATGTGTTCTTCATTTTCTAAA
>JANQTO010000351.1 GCA_030731685.1 Nonlabens sp. | reverse complement strand
TTGAGAGTAGTACCCGTATTTGTAGGTGCTAAGAATGGAAAGTTATACGTTATCGCATCAGCACGGGATACAAATGGTACCACTACAAACTATATAGAAATAGATGGTGTTGAACAAGATTTAACAGGAATATCATTAAATAGATTCCAGGTTTTCAAGGCGGCACTTAAATAATAACAATTTATTCAAATCATTATCATGAAAAATTTCCCATTATTAATAGCGTGTATATTACTAATTGCATGCAATGACAGTAAAAAAAAGACAGCAACAGCTCCTGAGGAAGTCCCTGCGGCAGAGCGTGCAACATTTAACTATAAAGGACCTTTGCTTAAAGTAAATGAAGCACCTAAGACCTGTGATTTCTTAAACGTAGAGCACCTAAAAAAATGGTATAACTTAGAAGAGATCAAATTTTTAACAGCGCCTATGAATGCTGGGCCAGAGAATTCATGTACTACTACATTTTATGCAAAAGACGGTCAAGCCAGCTTGAGCCTACAATTGTTTGCCTACAACACTGTAGCAGATTTCAATGCAGAGGCAAACAGATATAACGATATCCAGTCTGCTCAGGTGATTCCGGGAATAGGGGAAAGCAGTTTCTGGTATAGCGAAGCTAACTTTATACCCAAATCCTTAGTGACTTTTTACAAAGGACTTAAGATTGCAGTGGTCGCACCACCTAAAGACGTATATACCGAAGAGCAACAAAAAAACCGTTCTATTCAAGTGATGAAAGAATATCTGGCTACATTTTAAATAAGTAAAATACGATTTTTTTACTCTTGTCCGTTCATAAACGCAATAATCTCATCAATGCGCTTATTCCAAGGAAAGAAAAACTGGGTAACCATGGGTGCATGCTTCTTTTCTAAGTATTCAATAGCTGCGCTGGGCTGTACCGTTTGGAGTTCCTTTAGAAACCTGTTATTTCCTTGTTTGATAGACTCGTAGGTTTCTGTTCCTACGTAAATCTTCATCTTAGGTACGTTTTTGTTTATGAAGTAGTAGGGTGACGCCGTTTTCCACAATTCGGGCTCCTCACCCCAGGTGGCTAAATAATTACTTGCGTTTGTAGGTGGTGACTTTTTAAAGTAGCTAAACATATCGAGTCCGGCTGCATCGTTTAAGATGATTCCCTTTATAGTATTTTGCTCTACATTATATGAGGCATCCATAGTAGCAAGGGCGGCAAGGTGTCCACCAGCACTGTGTCCAGTAATAAATATGCGGTTGGGGTCACCGCCGTAATTTATAATATTTTCTTCAGTCCAGTTGATTGCTTGTGCTATTTGTGCGGTCATTTCTAGCGCTGTGGCATCGGGACTTTTTGTATAGTCAGGTACAACTACGGTTGCACCGTGTCTCGCAAAATTGCGTGCGGCAATGTTGTAGATTTCTTTACGACCTGAATTCCAGTTGCCACCATAAACAAAAATGAGCACAGGTTGCAAGCTGTCTTGCTCACACCTTGAGGAAAATACATTTAATGTAGGTGCAGCACTTTTAGTTATGCTTTGGGTTATGTAGTCTAGATTTTTGTGCTTTTTAATAGAGCAACTAGTGAGAGATGTCATGAATAGAACTAAAAAGGCGGTGTAAAGAAAACGGGTTTTTGTGTGGTTCGCTTTCGCGAAAGCGGAACATGAAAAAAGCATAGTATAGGTATTAATCATGGTGTAAAGTTAAATAGAGCGGTAGCGTTAATAGCCAAACATTTCATAAGAATTAGGCGAGCGCTTTAGGAAACGCCTCCAGATACTTATCTTTAAGGTTAGTTAATCGAATAAACGAAAAATGCCGACTCACGGTTCATTATGAAACAAGAAGAACTTCCCAAAATCATCATCATAGGAGCTGGATTTGCGGGAATAAGCATGGCCAAATCGTTTAAGAACGAAGCGGTAAATGTGCTGCTCATAGACCAATACAACTATCATAATTTTCAACCATTAATGTACCAGGTTGCTACTGGTGGCCTAGAACCTAACAGCATTGCATATCCCGTACGTAGGATTTTTAGAGGTTACAAAAATGTAAGTTTTAGAATGGCTCATGTTCAAAAGGTTGACATAGCAAGTAAACAGTTGCACACGCCTACAGGAACACTGGATTATGATTACCTTATTATTGCCACAGGAAGCACCAATAACTATTTTGACTTTGAAGACGTAAAGGATAAATTACTAACACTAAAATCCATTCCAGACGCACTTAACCTACGGAGTTATATTTTCCAGAATTTAGAAAGTGCGGTCGCAAAAGATAGTACAGATTCTGAAGAAGCATTATTGAATATTGCCATTGTAGGTGGTGGACCTGCCGGTATAGAACTCGCAGGAGCTCTTGCCGAAATGAAACGTTTTGTATTACCGAAAGATTTTCCAGATTTGGATTTTTCCAAAATGACCATTAATCTGTACGAAGCTGCGCCTAAATTACTTGGCTCTATGTCTTCAAATGCATCTGATAAAAGTGCACAGTTCTTGAAAGAACTAGGCGTAATCGTCAATGTAAACGCTGCAGTAACTGACTATGATGGTAAGACCATGACTTTAAAAGATGGCAGTACATTTATGACAAATACCGTTATATGGACCGCTGGAGTAAAGGGTGCGCCTATAGCTGGTTTACCTGAGAGCAGCATCGTTTCTGGGAATCGTATTGCGATAGATGCGTTTAATAAGGTTCAAGGCACTGACAGTATTTTTGCGATAGGAGACGTCGCCTCTCACGCTACCGAAGAATCGCCAAAAGGACTTCCCATGCTCGCTCCGGTGGCCGAGCAGCAAGGTGCGCATCTTGCTAAAAATATTATGAAGCTGGTAAACGGCAAAATATTGGAACCTTTTGAATATAACGATAAGGGAACCATGGCAACGGTAGGTCGCCGTCGTGCGGTGGTCGACTTACCTCATTATAAGTTCAGTGGCACATTTGCATGGTTTATATGGATGTTCTTACACATCTTTTCCATTATAGGATTTAGAAATAAAATCGTGGC
>JANQTO010000350.1:7128-13309 GCA_030731685.1 Nonlabens sp. | reverse complement strand
TTCACTCCAGTGCAATTTATGACAATACCACTGCATCAATCAGAATTATTTTTTTATCAGTGTTTTAAGAAATGATTTTGATTTGTTGTCTCATATTATTTTGTTGAAACATGGACTGGAAAATAAAATCAGTTACTAAACGCAATGATTCTGTTCATCTTGTTATCAAAAACAAATCAGACCGTAGACTGCCAGTAGCTATTTATTTGCTTGAAAACGATAGTATCGTTCACAAACAATGGATAGATGGATTCCTTGATGAGGTTGCAATTACGCTTCCGCGAAAGCGTGCTACACAAGTTGCCCTGAATTATGAAAATCTCATTCCAGAGTTTACAATGCGTGATAATTATAAGACGCTGAAGGGATTTCCATCGCTTAATAGACCTTTAGAATTTCGACTTTTTAAAGATGTGGAAAATCCTAAAAAGACGCAAATTTTCCTCATGCCCGATGTGAGCTATAATCTATACGACGGTTTTTCTGTAGGAGGACGTTTCTACAATGGAAACCTCATACGCAAACCGTTCAGGTATAGCATACGACCTAATTATGGGCTTACTTCTAAAAAACTGGTAGGCTCCGTAGCACTTTCCTATGAGCACCCTGTGCAGGACCGCAGCGAGCGATTGTATGAAGTGCGTTACGGTATAAGTGCAAACACCTTTTCATATGATGATGACCTACTCTATAGACGAGGCTCGATATATTTAAACCTTGCGTACAGGCCTAAAGATTTGCGCAGCAACGCAGTGCAAAATCTAAATATACGCAACATATTAGTGAGCCGTGACCGTAACCCATTAAACCCTATAAGTGAACCAGATTACAACGTTTTCAACATCACTTATGGTAGCTCAGATTTAAACCTAAAACGATTCAAAAGCTATGGTGGTGGCATAGAAGTCTCCCAGAAATTTACCAAGGTAGACTTCAGAACACAGTGGCGCAGACTTTATAAGGACAATAGACAACTTAGCGTGAGGTTTTTTGCCGGGGCATTCTTAAGCAATGATACGCAAGCTACTGGAAACTTTTTCTCGTTTGCACTAGACAGGCCTACAGACTATCTTTTTGATTACAACTACTACGGTCGTTCTGAAAGTACAGGTCTGTTTTCACAGCAATTCATTCCTGCCGAAGGTGGATTTAAATCACAACTCGAACCAGCCTTTGCAAACCAATGGATAACCACAACAAACGCTTCCTATAGCATATGGAAATATGTATTTGTTTACGGTGATTTAGGCCTTGTTAAAAACAAAAATGTAGACCCAGCATTTGTCTACGACAGCGGTGTTCGACTAAATTTATTACAAGATTACTTTGAGCTTTACTTTCCTGTATATAGTAATAACGGTTGGGAAATCGCACAACCCGATTATGACCAGAAAATAAGATTTATAGTAACACTAGATCTTACAACCATGATAAAACTATTTAACCGTCGCTGGTACTAGCATCAGGTTGCAAATAGAACGGTTAAACTGTACCTTTGTAGGAATAGAAAAACTACAATGAATACAGACGATATCACAAACGCCCAGCTCGTAAAAGAGGACTTTAAAATTGAAGTCCTTAAAGATTATACCCTCGCGGTAACCAGTAGGGAATGCAGCTTATTAGGTAGACGAGAAGTGCTTACTGGTAAGGCTAAGTTTGGAATTTTTGGTGATGGTAAAGAACTTCCACAACTTGCGTGGGCACGTTCTTTTGAAAATGGCGATTTTAGAAGTGGTTACTATAGAGATCAAACTTTTATGATGGCTATAGGTGAATTAACCATCGAGCAGTTTTTTGCGGGTCTTTATGCAAATACTGATTTAAGCCAGGAGCCTATGAGTGCAGGCCGCCAAATGGGTGGGCACTTTGCCACACACAGTTTGCATGAAGATGGTAGCTGGAAAAGACTTGTGGACCAAAAAAACTCAAGCGCCGATATCTCTCCTACAGCTGCGCAAATGCCAAGACTATTAGGGCTTGCGCAAGCTTCTAAAGTCTATAGACACAATAAAGATATCGCTGCAGATAACGGTTTTTCTAATCAAGGGAACGAGGTTGCTTGGGGTACGATAGGAAATGCTAGTACCAGCGAAGGACATTTCTGGGAAAGCTTCAATGCGGCAGGCGTTTTACAAATCCCAATGGTCATAAGTGTCTGGGACGATGCTTATGGAATCTCAGTCCATGCACGTCACCAAACCACTAAAGAAAATATAAGTAAAATACAAGCCGGCTTTCAGCGCGATAATGAAGATGCTGGTTATGAAATCATCACTGTTAATGGATGGGATTATGTCGCCTTAGTAGATGCTTATGAAAAAGCAAGTGCTATAGCGCGCGAGGAGCATGTTCCAGTAATGATTCACGTCAAGGAACTTACACAACCACAAGGTCACAGTACAAGTGGCTCACATGAGCGTTATAAAAGTGAGGAGCGCCTTGCGTGGGAACGTGAACACGATTGTAACGTACAGTTTAGAAAGTGGCTTATAGACAATGAATTTGCAACAGACGATGAATTACTGTCTATTGAAAACGACATTAAAAAGCAGGTACGCGACGGTAAGAAAGCCGCTTGGAATGCTTACCTAAACCCTATTTTGGATAGACGCACGGAAGCTGTGAACCTTATGGAAGCCGTTGCCGCGGCGTCTAGTGAAGGTGTTTTCATGACTCCTGTAATTAATGCACTCAAAGAAATAAAGGAACCAAATCTCAAAAATGTTTTTGAAACTGCACGAGCGATTTTGCGCTTTGCAATAAAAGAGAACAACGATGCGATACAAAGCTTGCAAATGTGGGTTGCAACTCATAAAGAAACCACACAGCAAGCTTATAGCAGCCACCTTTTTAGTACTAGCGATAAAGCAGCAGTAAATATCGCCGCAGTGAAACCTGTATACAATAATGAGAGTCCAGAGGTAGATGGTCGCGTGATTATGCGTGATAACTTTGATGCTATTTTCAGTGAACGTCCAGAGGTGATGATTTTTGGTGAAGACGCTGGTGAAATAGGTGATGTAAATCAAGGCCTTGAAGGAATGCAAGAAAAATATGGAGAACTGCGTGTGTCTGATACAGGTATACGAGAAGCTACTATTTTAGGCCAGGGAATGGGACTCGCTATGCGAGGTCTAAGACCCATCGCCGAAATTCAATATCTCGATTACTTGCTCTACTGCCTACAACTCATGAGCGATGACCTTGCAACATTACACTACCGTACAAAAGGGCGCCAAAAAGCACCAGTAATCATCAGAACCCGAGGTCACAGACTCGAGGGTATATGGCACAGTGGCTCGCCTATGGGCGGCATTATCAACCTTGTGCGTGGTATTCATGTTCTAGTTCCTAGAAATATGACGCAGGCAGCAGGTTTTTATAACACGATGCTAGCCAGTGATGAACCTGCATTAATTGTAGAATGTCTTAATGGTTACAGACTAAAAGAAAAACTACCTGCAAACCTAGGAGCTTTTAAAACACCTATAGGTGAAGTAGAAACGCTTATAGAAGGTACAGACATAACTATCGTTTCTTACGGCTCCACGTTGCGTATTATAGATGATGCAATAATAGACTTAGAGCGCGCTGGTATTTCGGTAGAACTTATAGATGTTCAATCGTTATTGCCATTTGATATAAATCACGATATAGTAAAAAGTATCAAAAAGACAAATAGACTGCTTATCATAGATGAAGACGTTCCTGGTGGTGCAAGTGCTTTTATATTGCAACAAGTCTTAGACGAGCAGCATGCGTGGCCATTTTTAGATAGCAAACCACAATGTTTGAGTGCGCAGGCTCACAGACCGGCATACGGCACAGACGGTGATTACTTTTCTAAACCTAGCAAGGACGATGTTTTTGATACTGTTTACAATATTATGAATGAAAGCAACCCAGCAAAATTTCCGTTACATCATTAATGGATAAAAACAACACACAAAATATGATGGGTTGGCGTGCAAAGATTCATCAAGTAATCTACGAGGCAGACACGCCTGCAGGTAAACTTTTTGACCTAGTCCTTCTATTCATTATTCTAGTGAGTATTGCGCTGGTTATGCTGGAAAGTGTACCATCCATAGGTCAAAAATATGGTTCTCTTTTTTTAACCCTTGAATGGATTGTTACCATATTCTTCACTATAGAATATATTTTACGCATTGTTTCCATCAAGCACCCGTGGAAGTATATTTTTTCGTTTTATGGAATTATAGATTTGTTATCTACACTTCCACTCTATTTAGGATTATTCATAGGCGGTTTTAATGCGCTGCTATCCATAAGGTCTCTTAGATTGCTGCGTGTTTTCAGAATACTTAAAATCACACAGTTTATAGGCGAGTCAGACAAACTCAAGCGAGCACTTAAAGCTAGTGCACCTAAAATCGCAGTGTTCTTATTTGCCGTCTTGGTTATTTCTATCATCTTCGGCACTTTAATGTACATTATAGAAGGTCCTGAGAGTGGCTTTGTAAGTATTCCAGTTGCTATTTACTGGTGTATCGTAACACTTACGACGGTAGGATTTGGTGACATTGCACCAGTTACTCCGCTGGGACAATTTATTGCATCCCTCATTATGATTATGGGTTATGGTATTATCGCTGTGCCCACAGGAATTGTAAGTTCTGAACTTACAGTTACCCCAGGTAGCAAACCTTCTAAAGCAAATCAACAGCCATCACCTATCGACCACACTGGAAATACACAGGTTTGCCGTAATTGTCTAGCAGAACGTCACTTGAACGACGCCATTTATTGTCACGAATGTGGTTTTCATTTGCATGATTAAGACGCTAATAACCATTGTAGGTCCTACAGGTATAGGTAAGACTGCTCTAAGTATCGCTTTCGCGAAAGCGTACTCCACACATATCATTTCTTGTGACAGCAGGCAATTTTACAAAGAGATGTCTATAGGTACCGCAGTGCCAAGTGCGGAAGAATTAAGTGAGGTACCACACCATTTCATCCAAAACAAAAGTATTCACGAGCGATTTACGGTGGGTGATTTTGAAAAAGAAGCGTTAGAGATTATAACGAAGCTTTTTGAAGCTAACGACGTTTTAATCATGGTAGGTGGCAGTGCTTTGTATGAAAAAGCAGTCACCCATGGTTTGGATGAATTTCAAGCAGTTTCTGAAGAAATTAAACAGCACGTACAGGAAAAATATGAACAACGTGGCTTGTTATGGCTACAAGACGAGCTGCGAATCTTAGACCCAGTGTACTTCGAGGAAGTGGATGTACAAAATGCCCAACGATTACTCAGAGCCGTATCTTTCATAAAATCTAGCGGAAAAAAATTTAGTGAACAAAGAACTGCAAAGGCTAAACAACGACCTTTTAATGTAGTTAAGATAGGTCTTGAGGCCGCTAGAGAAACGCTTTACAATCGCATAAACTTGCGCGTGGACGATATGGTCGCTGCTGGTTTAATAGAGGAAGCTATTTCACTTGAACCGCATAAGGAGTTAAATGCATTGCAAACCGTTGGCTATCGTGAAATTTATGATTCGATTGCAACAGGTTCTAGCATGGACGATGCAATTTCGTTGATTAAACAGAACACACGAAGATTTGCCAAAAGGCAATTAACGTGGTACCGCAAAGAAACGGACGTTACATGGTTTAACTACAAAACTTGCTATACTGAAATAGTAGAGCAAGTCCGTAAGTTATTATAGAAACTATGTGTTATATTACATATCTACTTCATTCTTAATGAGGAGTCTAAACCCTTCACCGTGAATGTTGACGATTTCTACATTATCGTCGGCTTTGAGGTATTTACGTAATTTAGCTATGTAAACATCCATAGAGCGTGACGTAAAATAGTTGTCGTCTCTCCATATTTTGTTAAGTGCGAGTTCTCGTGGCATTAAATCGTTAATATGTAATGCTAGTAATCGCAACAGCTCATTTTCTTTAGGCGATAGTTTAATAGGCTCCTGACCATCTATGGTAAGAAAACGCAGTTTACTGTTCAACTGGAATCCACCTATTTTGAATTCAAACTCCTTAGAATCAATTAGATTATCTGGAGTTTTACGGTGCATAAAAGCACGTATTTTCATAAGAAGTACTTCACTGTCAAAAGGTTTATTTAGGTAGTCGTCTGCACCTACTTTGTAACCTTTGAGTACGTCTTCCTTCATCGCCTTAGCAG
>JANQTO010000350.1:0-7118 GCA_030731685.1 Nonlabens sp. | reverse complement strand
ATCTTTGTAAGGCATCATCACATCTAAAATACAAAGGTCGAAATTCTCTTTCTTGAATTTCTCGAAGCCTTCCATCCCGTTTTTTGCGTGTGTTACGTTAAAATCGTTCATTTCTAGATAGTCCTTCAGTACGGTTCCGAAATTCGGGTCGTCTTCTACGAGAAGAATTTTTTTGTCTATAGTTTCCATATAAATAGTATTAGGTTAATGTGGGAAGTTGAATTGAAAAGGTACTCCCTTCACCTTTGTTGCTTTGAACGGTTATCGTGCCTAAATGGTCTTCTACAATGCGCTTAGCATATGCGAGTCCTAGGCCGTGTCCTTTAACATTATGCACGTCACCGGTATGTTCTCTGAAAAATTTGAGAAAGGCTTTGCGTTGTGCTGTTTTGCTCATGCCGATACCATTATCTCTAATTTTTATAACTATTTTGTTTTTTATATTTTCTGTAAAAACATCTATCACAGGGCTTTTTTCATCATCTGTATACTTAATTGCATTTTCTAACAGGTTCACTAATACGTTAGTCATGTGACTTTCGTTCAAGAGTACATCGTTATTAAGCGCTCCTGGATGAAACTGAATGATACCGCCTTTATTTTGAAGAATGAGCTGCACGTGAGAGATACTTTCCTCTATAATCTCCTCTACGCTGTGTCTATTCTTTTCTATATTTAAGTCGTCTCTCTCAAGTTGTGAAATACGTAGAACATTCTCTACTTGTGTGTGCATTCGTTTATTCTCCTCACGTATTAGACTGTGGTAATAAGCTACCTTCTCTGGGTTTGCGCTTATTTTAGGATACTTTAAAGAATCGAGTGCAAGATTAATGGTAGCTATAGGAGTTTTGAACTCATGCGTCATATTATTTATGAAATCAGTCTTAATTTGAGAAATCTTACGCTGATTGAATATCTGGATAATGGAACTGCTATAAGCGATGATTATGATAAGTGTAAACAATAAGGAGAGTAATATTATACCTGATAAGCTCGAAAGAATGAAACGTGTCTTCCCAGGAATATTCACGTAAATTCTATAAGGAGACGTAGCGTTTGCGGTTCTGAACAACGGGTACTGCCATACGCTACCTTTCGTAATATTGAATTCACCCATATGTACACGGGTCATATATTCACCTTGGTACACAGCAAATTCAAATGGTTCAGATATATCGTGTTTGGCTAATTCACGCTTAAGTATATCGTGAACAAGAGTTGTACTCACTCGAGAAGAAATAGGCAACGATGAAGAATACTCATTTACCCATTCACCTATTTGTCTTCGCTCATAAGCATCAATCCTGGATAGTTTATTGACAATTTCCTCACTATCATCGGTATCATTCTCTATTCCAGCTGTCCCAGAAATCTCACCTACGATTACTTTTTTACGAAGCAATGAAGCAAATGTGACAGAGTCTAAATCGGTATCCAGAAACGACGGGTCAAGTTTGTAATTATCTGAAAGCGGTGACGATGAATATCGTACAGATTCATCAATCTCTCCATTACGCTGCTTAATCATTTGCTTCTTAATAGCAGCTAGATTGTTATCTATAGAAAGACTATCCTGTAACGAAGAAAATGCTTTGAAAAATTTGTCTATTTCAACATCCTGAATCTCAAATGCTGTGCTTGATAATGCTTGTTTCACAGTTAGCGAAAACTGTTGGTCCTTATCTCGAACGCCCGTAGAAATCCAGTATAACTGAACAGCAATGATACCGACAAGCGATATGGTCATTAAGAAAATAAGGATTGCCGGTAATCTTTTACGCATGACGCAAAGTTAACTCGTATTTATTTTGTTAAAATCCTTTTAACTATAAATTAACGGTTGTAAAAATAGATATATCTATCTTATTTTAACAGAATTTCGTGAATTCTATTAATTTGCATTGGTAATTTGTGAATATCTTCATTTACAATAACAAAATGTGCATAATCTAATTTCTTACGCTCGCTCCACTGGTTGTCCATTCGTGCGCGCACATCTTGCATCGCAACCTTATCTCTGGACATAACACGTTGCATTCTCGTCTCTAAAGGTGCTGTAACCATGATGATATAATCGCAAAGGTCATAACCGCCACTTTCCAATAAAATTGCCGCCTCATAAATAACATACGTACTATGCTGCTTTGATAACCACGTATGAAAATCCTTTCTTACAGCTGGATGCAAAATGGCAATAAGCCCTTTCAAAAGCGCTTTATCCTGAAATACTCTTAAGGCTATGTATGCCTTATCAGGAATTTCAGTATCATCATTTTTTACAAAAGCATCCTCGCCCAATAACATTTTGATTTCATTACGTACATTCAAATCGGTAGCCAAAATTTCTTTTGAAGCTTCATCTGCAATGTAGACTGGAACACCCAAGTCTTTAAAACGTTTTGCAACGGTAGTTTTACCACTACCTATCCCTCCGGTAAGTCCTACGGTTATCATAACAATTTTCTTTCTTTAAAAAACAATTCTGGATACGCAACTTGCTCATTTCTCCCTAAAAGATGAATTTGAAATGTTGCATGTATAAAGCCCAATCCGTATCCTGTAAATTGAATCAGAGCCGAAATCATACTGTAACAGCCTACTACTACATTATTCTTGAATGTACTATGAACACCTAAAACGAATATATAAAAAACATAGATGGCTAGAGGTAAATACCAGCCTGCAAAACCTAAGACAATTGCGACAATTAAACCCACAACAAAAGCGCTGGGCAATGTAAACGCTAATTTCCTACTTTGTGGATGCCATTTATTTAAAATTACCCGAACCTTACCAAATTTATTAACTTGTTTGAAAAAGAGCTTCCAAGAAATTCGTCTTTCATGATACACAAAAGCATCGCTCAATAATTTCGTTTTATAATCTTCCTTCCATAATCTTAAAACTAAATCTGGGTCTTCACCTGGATGTATCCTACCGAAACCACCTGTTTTCTCAAAAGCTTCTTTACTCAGACCCATATTGAAACTGCGAGGCTGGAACTTATCCAGTTGCTCACTGCCTCCACGTATCCCGCCAGTAGTCCAGAAAGATGTCATTGTGTAATTAATGGCCTTTTGCAAATTACTAAATCGCTCATGTGCAGCGTCTGGACCTCCAAAACAATGAACAAAATCCTTTGATATAGCTTGATTAACAATCTCTAAATATGCTGGCGGAACTATGCAATCACTATCTAAAATAATGAAGTAGTTACCATTTGCATTACGCATACCGTAATTCCTAGAATCTCCAGGGCCTGTATTTTCCTTGAAATAATAGTTTATTGTTACGCTTTCGCGAAAGCGTTCACAGACAGCTTTACATGGTTCACTAGAGCCGTCTTCTACAATAACCACTTCAAAAGGAATTCCTCCTGAAAGCAGTGACAAGCTTTGTAGTAAGTTAAAAACCTCATCTGGTCTATTATAAACGGGCACAATAAAAGAGTAATTCAAGCTCATCATAAATCAAAAATAGGCATAAAAAAAGGCCGTTCGTAAAGAACGGCCTTTAAAAATGTAATAGAATATATTATTCCTTGATTATTCTAACAACACCTGTTCTACCAGCAGTACGTACCTCAACTAGATAAATTCCTGCAGCATAGTTTGCAAGGCTTATTTGTGTGTTCAACGAGTCAACCTTTAAAGTTTCAATAACCTGTCCTAACATATTTCTAACCGAAATAGTATCAATAGGCTGTACACCATTGAACTGAACGATATCTTTCGTAGGGTTTGGATAGTACGTGAATCCTAATGAATCCAAACTGTCGATTCCCGCAGTGCCATCTATAACAATATCATCTATAGCAACATCTCCGTCAAAACTTGCTCCACGTATAACTCTAAAGCGCACCTGAATAGTATTACCAGTAAACGCAGCGAGTGGTACGCTAGCATTTCTCCAAGCGTCAGCATTTGCTGTTTGTTGCTGCCCTGTAAGAACAAACACGTCATTAGTCCACGCTGTTCCGTCATTAACATCAATACTCAATGCTGTTATGTCAGCACCAAACATATGATAGTTGAACGTAAGTGTAGGACTTGTAAATCCTGCAAGGTTCACTAATGGAGAAACAAGCTCAGCAACCGCACCAGCAGCTCCTACTGATGCTTCTGTATAGAAATAGTTTGTTCCTGTAGCAGCTGCAGTAGGTCCCGTAGCCGTGGAAGGCGTAGTTCCTGTTCTAGTGTCCCATGAAAATACTGCGCCCGTTTGCGGAGTAGTCCAACAGTTATCTTCCACAAAGTTTGTAGTGATTGCGAAGTTTTCAAATCCAGTTGTGTACGGTGCGCTAAATGAAGCACATTCTGTTGAATAATTAAACGGTCCAACCCAAGTACTGAAGAAACCTCCACCACAATCTGAACGTACATAGAATTCATAGTCTGTAGCTGCAGTAAGTCCAGATATCATTGCAGTTGCTGCCATTACCGGAGTTCCTGCTGCAGTAGGCAAACCTGTACCAGCTGGTTGATTCACATATTCCCAAGCTGTTACGCTTGCAGGTGAAGTCCAGTTAATAGTTGCTGTGGTGTCTGTCGTTGCTCCAGCGCTAATAACTAGCGGCGGTTCACAGAAAGTACCACAGGTTTCTATGCGCATTTGGTCAATCGCAATGTCACCTACAAATCCGGCTTCTCCACCAGGAGCCTCCGTACCAGAGATACGTATATAGATTATTTGTCCTATTAGGGTAGATGGCAACATTGCGCCTACAGCTTGAAATGGCTGTGTCGCACTTGTTTGAATTTGACCCGTATAAGTAAATACTTGTGTCCATGGTCCTGTAGGAGAGGTTCCATACTCTACACTCACTATGGTAGCATCACCACCAAAAGCGTGATAATAGAATGAAAGTTCCAGCTCATCGTTTACACTACCAGTTAGGTCAATAGGTGGTGAAACAACTCTTGCTGGTCCTACGTTAGTTCCAGAAGTCTCAAAATACAAGAATCCATTACCTTCAAAAGGACCACTAGGACCTGTGCCTATAGAACCAGGTGCAGTTGCACGACCAAAGTTCCAGTCGCCATTAGTTATTCCAGTACCTACATCACCTGTCCAGTTCGTAGCAATCGTATTAAAACCTTCTGTCCATATAAAATATGGATTTCCAGTAGTACACGTCACACCTACCGGTCCAGTAAGCGCTGTAGAGAACCTACTAGGGCCCGTTACATTACTTAGGGTTCCCATACCACAGTCTGCTGTTACATAGAACTCATAACAAGTCGCACTACTCAATCCTGAAATAGATAATCCTGTATTTGTAGTTGCGGTTACTGTTACAGCACCTGCTGCCATAGTACCAGGAACAAAGCCACACGGCCCGTATTCTACAATCCATGAGGTTGCACTACCATTTTCATTCCATGTTAGATTAGCGCTAACATCTGTAATATTTGAAGCAGTCAATATAGAAGGCTCTGCACACGCTGGTGCTTCATCAAATACAACATTATCGATAGCAATATCGCTAGTACCTGTAGTTGCAGTTTCAGTGCGTTCAGCTCTGAAACGTGCCTGTATGGAACCTGGAGCGAATGTGGAAAGATCTACGACAACAAGTTCCCAAGGAGCAGCACCACTAGATTGTTGTTGCCCTGATATAACGACAACATCATTTACAAAACCTGTTCCATCGTTAATGTCCACGTGTAGAATACCAGTAGCAGCACCAAACATATGGTAGCGGAACTGTAAAGACGGATTAGTTAAGACAGATACATTTACAAGAGGGGACAATAAATTTGCCTCATTTCCAGCAGCACCACCGTTACCTTCTATATAGAAATAGTTAGTTCCGTTAAATGCTGCATCTGGACCTGTATTTGCGGTAGGTGTTCCACCTGCAATATCTAGGTTCCAATCCCAAGCTGTAAACGTAGTAGAATTGCTATTTGCTTTCCAGCAATTTTGTTCTGTAAACAATAAGTTTGCTGTAAAGGTTTCAAAATCCTCTATATATGGAGCTGTTAGCGGTGCACATTCCGTTTTGAACGTGAATGGACCTATATATATACTCTCGTCTCCTGGTCCACAAATTGCTCTAACGTAGTACTCATATGTGGTATCAGCAGTTAAGCCAGTAACCGTAGTTGAAGGATTTGTCATCACATTGACAACCGGAATAACTGTTGCAGCCGTATTAGGAGCGAAACCTGGTAGACCTACTTCAACATCCCATGCAGTTTCCGTCCCACCAGCTGTCCACGCTAGTGAAGCAGTGGTATCTGTTGCACTAGTAACATCTAGAGCTGTTGGACTTAGACACGTAGGTGGCGGTGCACAAGTTACTGTTGCCGCCCAACCTGGTCTTTGAACAGACCCATCAGAAGAGAACACTAAAGTAATACAACCCGATGTTGAGGTTCCTATCAATAGCTCTCCTACTAAATTACCCGTCCCTGTATTGTTCACTGGATCCCAGCACCATTCTGTTCCTCCAGTAGGCGTGTTAATGGTTGGGAATGTTGTGTCTGGACCATCGTAAATGGTAAGCCCATCAAAACAACCGGCAGTACTATCTTCCATATCATTAAACGTAAAGTTTATATAAACTACGTCTCCAGCATTATCAGGACAAATGTTATAGGTTATATTTTCATTGTTCTGGTAGTCACCAGAGATTCCACCTGAATCGACAAAGGTATCACCAGCACAATAGTCTGGGGTAGTCGTCCTGTTTATACATGTTTGTTGAGAAATATCATTAGCCGCACAAACTGCTCTAACGCAAAATTCATATTCAGTAGCACTATTTAATCCAGTAACTGTTGCCGTAGTAGCAGTTGGATTTGGCGTTACTGTCGTGAACGCTGTAGCACCAACAAGTCTGTATTCCACAACCCATTCTGCTTCGGCACCACCAGCTATCCAGTTCAATTCTACACTATTAGAATTAATGGCGCCATTAGTGAGTCCTGTAATGTTAGGACACGTTGGGATATTATCTACTCTAAAGTCATCAATAGAGATATCTCCGGTCGTAACACCTGCTTTTACAGATCTCAAACGAACCCTAATAACATTAGAAGTAAGCGTAACTGTGGATAGGTCTATAATGGCATCCCTCCAGTCCTCAGCCTGCGTTGTTTGCTGTTGTCCTG
>JANQTO010000349.1:3289-13321 GCA_030731685.1 Nonlabens sp. | reverse complement strand
AGCAAAATCTGACCAAATAACTGTAAAATTCACTATTTGTATTTTGCTAAAAGCTCAGAACTCGATTTAAATCTATTGTTCTCAAAGTCCGATTCTGATTGTTCTATTCTATCGTTTAACTCCTTCGCACTGATAGGCTTAAGTAATTTTTCTTCAGCTGGACTTCTTTCTGTTTTTAATAGTTTTTCGATACGTGCAATGACTTCTTCACTTTGGACTTTTAAAAATTCTTGGATAAATACGATTTTTCTGGTTTCTAAATTCATTCCAACTTTCCTTTTATCAAATATACTTAATATTCAAATTCAATCTTACGTTCTGTTTGGTATATCAATTAGTAGGCTTCGCTAAATTGCTCTTATCATAAATCATTCTATGCATTTTGAATTTATTTAAAGCTTTTTAAGCATCTGTATAGGACAAGAAAAATGGCCAGTATTACCCAGTGGTCCGTCGAGCAGTTCAAAACCTACGTGTTTGTACAAAGCCCGTGCACTTAGCATATTACCCATCGTTTCTAAATAAACATCTTTAAACTTGAACGCGGTTGCTGTTTTTAAACACTGTTCCATAAGTGCTTTGCCATATCCTTTACCACGAGCTTCGGGCCTAAAGTACATTTTCTGAAGTTCACAGACGTTACCTTCATAATTATCGAGTTGCGCAACACCTGCGCCACCTATGATAGCCCCATCAACTTCAACCACGTAATAAACTGCTCGTGCTTTCTGATAGTTCTCATACATCGCTTGAGTCGCTGAGTCGCTATATGCGGTGCCTATTTTAGGCGCACCATGCTCCATGATGGCAGCTTGAATTATCTCTTTGATAATTGCATTATCGCTAGGCAAAATTTGTCTGATTTTCATGACGTAAAAATAGGAAATTGGATATGAATTTGACGTTGATGTTGAACTTGAGCTTGAACTTGACACCAAAATCAACTGTTTATCCAAATCATTATTTTATCAGACGGAACTATCAGCACTGGACCTGAACTAAAAATCAACTTATCATTTAACGATAACCTGAGTAATAACCCTATGAGGCGAACGCTTCTTTGCGTCAAACACCGTAGATTACGAGAAATTCAAATTATCAAATCGTCAAATTGACAAATCGCTCTACCTTTGTATCCATGAACATCCATGAGAAATACATGCACCGCTGTATACAACTTGCAGCAAACGGTTTGGGAACTACATATCCTAATCCGCTGGTGGGCTGTGTGATTGTTCTTGATGACCATATTATAGGTGAAGGATGGCATTATGCAGCAGGACAACCACACGCTGAGGTAAACGCTATTAACAATGCAAAAAGTGCAGGTTTTACAGAAGCGCAATTTTCTAAAGCGACCTTGTACGTAAGTCTTGAACCTTGCTCACATCATGGTAAAACGCCACCATGTGCAGACCTAGTAATAGCATCGGGTTTTAAAACGGTAATTATTGGAACGCTTGACCCACATCATAAAGTTGCTGGTAATGGTGTTAAAAAACTGCAAGATGCGAGAATTACAACTACCGTAGGTATTTTGTCCGGTTCCTGTAATGCATTGAATAAGCGCTTTTTTACGTTTCACAAGCAACAGCGTCCTTATATTATATTGAAATGGGCAGAAACAGCCGATAGCTTTATTGCACCAATTCACAAAAACGAGCAAAAACCTGTATGGATTACAAACGAGTATTCCAGACAACACGTACACAAAACTCGGGCTCAGGAACATGCAATACTTGTAGGTGCAGGCACTGCAATTGTAGACAACCCGTCGCTGGATGTGAGGTCATGGTCAGGAATGAACCCTAAACGATATGTCGTTGCAAATAGGGATTTACCACAATCGCTCAAGCTCATACAAGGCAACAATCCTGCAATTATACTCGAAGAACAATCACCCAAATCTATTGTGAGCAAACTCTTTGAACACGGCATACAATCAGTAATTATTGAAGGTGGTTCAAAAACGATTCAAGCTTTTATAGACAGTGGATTGTGGGATGAAGCACATATCTATACAGGGAAAAGCGTACTGTTCAAAGAAGGCGTCGCTGCACCTAAGCTCGCTGGTCGCTTTGAACTTTCTAATAGTACCGCGTTTAAAAAAGATTTACTTAACGTTTACAAAAAAGCATGATTTGGCTCGTTTTAAGTATTCTGTTCTCCAGCATACTCTATGTCATATTCAAACTTTTCCAGCGTTACAAAGTAAATACGCTACACGCCATTGTCGTGAACTACGCTGTCGCTAGTTGCACGGGAATTTTCATGAGCGATAGTACCCTTGATGTTTCGAGGATAGTCGATTCGACGTGGTTTCCGTATACAATTGTATTGGGACTTCTATTCATAGGCATATTTAATGTAATGGCGCTAACCTCTCAACGTAACGGCCTTTCAGTTGCCGCAGTTGCGGGTAAAATGTCGCTGGTGATACCTGTATCCATAGGCCTGCTATTTTATAATGAGTCTGCTGGATGGGTTAAAATACTAGGCATTTTCATAGCCCTGCTCGCTGTGTATTTCACAACCATAAAAGTCAAAAAAACCGGTGATAAACCACTAACTATTAAAAATGCACTATTCCCTATTACCCTATTTATAGGTAGCGGTATCATAGACAGTTTGATAAAATACCTAGACGTTCACCACATGACACCAGAGCTGGAACCTACCGTAAGTGCGACCATCTTTTGTATGGCTCTTGTTTTTGGAGTGTTTTTAATACTTGCAGATTACTTCAAAAACCGACCTCCATTTAAATTTAAAAGTAGTCTTGCAGGAATCGTCCTGGGCATAACTAAGTACTTGTCCATTATTTTTATTTTCAAGGCACTGGCGTCTATTGATGAAGCCAGTTTTGTCTATCCGTTGAATCATGTAGGAACGATACTCATAAGCACCTTATTGGGCTTATTCATTTTTAAGGAACGGTTGCAGGCTCGCAACTGGTTAGGTATATTGCTGGCACTAGCGGCTATTGCTTTAATCGCTTTCGCGAAAGCGTAACACCATGAAAGACAGTTATAACACCATAAAACGCAAAACTGCGCAGGTTCTTTTCAAGGACGCTGGCAGTAAATTTTACGGATCAGCTTTTCCATTGCAAAATGAGGAGCAAGTAGCTACTTTCATAGAACCACTGCGTAAGAAGTACAAAAAGGCAAATCACCATTGCTATGCATGGAAACTAGGAAATACTGATGATAATTACCGTGCAAATGATGATGGCGAGCCCAACCATAGTGCAGGAGACCCCATTTTAGGACAAATATTAGCGCGCGATTTGAGCGATGTGCTCGTGGTCGTTACAAGAATTTTTGGAGGGACAAAACTAGGAATGGGCGGTTTGATAAACGCTTACCGAGAAACTGCTAGACTAACACTGGAACAGGCTATCGTTATTGAAAAAACCGTAACTGAACCGCTGACGGTACATTTTGGTTATGAGCAAATGAGTGCGGTCATGAGACTTATCAAAGAACTTGATTTAGAAATTGCAACACAAGAATTACTAGCGAGCTGTTCTATAACGTTAAACGTGAAACTGCACGATATGGAAAATGTACAAAGAGCGTTTGAAAAAATCTATCCAGTAACGGTAACTATCAACAAACCGTCTTAACTTAATCTCAAAATTAGCTAGTCAAAATGATTTTTACAGGCCTCTATAAAATCGGTCAACGGTTTTCTGGGTCTAAACGATTGTGAATCTGTAAACACTAATGTGATTTGTGCGTGTGCACATAATTGGTTCTCATTGTTAATAACCTCGTACTCAAAAATTACCCGGGTCGACGGCGGCTTTAACAACTTACAAGTTACGGTAATTTCCTGCGCGACAAAGAGTGGTTTTTTATAGTCTATCTGTATGTTGAAAACAGGCAGCATCACCCCATTTTTCTCCATTTCAACATAAGAAAAACCTAAAGTATTCAGCCATTCCATACGAGCTTGTTCTAAGTATATCAAATAGTTAGCGTGATGTATAACACCCATTTGGTCTGTTTCTGCGTATCGAGTAGTGATTTTTGTAAGGGTTTTTTTCACTTTAAAATTGTGTTAAAATTAGGTTAATAAATAGTTTTGATTATAACCCTTTTTTTGGGGAAATCTAGGTTCTAAAAAGTTTTTTTTAAGGTTTTTTATACACATCTTTGTCACTGATTAAGGCAGTAGGTTTTCAACCTTAAATTAGTCTTATAGGATTAAGCCGTCAACCACAAAATTAACCTTATATGAAATTCACCGCAGAATCGGTGTGGGAAAATTGTCTGTCATTTATAAAAGACAACATTAGCCCACAAGCTTACAAGACATGGTTTACACCCATAAAGGCCGTTAAACTTACCGATACTGCTCTAAGTATTCAAGTACCTAGCCGTTTCTTTTATGAATGGTTAGAAGAGCATTACATCAAATTGTTAAAAACCGCGCTAACTAGAGAATTAGGTGCAGACGCAAAACTTATCTATGCCATTCAAATGGAGAATACCATTATGGGTATGGAACCATTTACAGAAAAAATACCAAGTAGCGCACGCGCTATGAACACCTCTCAAACCATTGAGGCACCTATACAAAGTAAAAGCCCAGAGCTTAAGAACCCATTTGTCATTCCTGGAATACGTAACGTAAAAGTGGAGTCACAACTTAATCCTTCTTATAATTTTGACAGTTTTTTAGAAGGAGAATCTAACCGCCTAGCTCGTAGCGCTGGTATGGCAGTGGCAAATAAACCTGGTGGAACAAGTTTTAATCCGCTACTTATTTTCGGTGGTGTAGGTTTAGGTAAAACACACCTGGCACATGCTATAGGTGTAGGTATTAAAGAAAATTATCCAGACAAGACTGTCCTTTATATAAGTGCTGAGAAATTCCAGCAACAGTACACAGAGTCTGTACGTAAGAACACAAGAAATGATTTTATTCATTTCTATCAAATCATGGATGTTCTTATTGTAGATGACATTCAGTTTCTTGCAGGTAAAGCAGGAACTCAAGATGTGTTTTTCCACATTTTCAACCATTTGCATCAAAACGGCAAACAGGTCATTTTAACCAGTGACAAAAAACCTGTGGACATGCAAGACATCGAGCAGCGCTTACTTTCCCGTTTTAAATGGGGTCTAAGTGCAGAGCTCAATCACCCAGATTATGATACTCGTGTGGCCATCATCAAAAACAAACTGTTTAGAGATGGCGTAGAGATGGACGAAGACATCGTCGCATATCTTGCTGACAATATCAAGACCAACATACGTGAGCTGGAAGGAGCGATTATATCCTTAATAGCACACTCATCGTTCAATAGAAAAGATATTACCATAGAACTCGCGCGCAAAATCGTGGAGAACTATGTTAAGAATACAAAACGTGAGATTTCCATAGACCAAATCCAAAAAACGGTAAGCGATTATTTCCAAATGGATGTGGAGACTTTACAGTCTAAAACACGTAAACGTCACATCGTACAAGCGAGACAGCTGGCGATGTACTTCTCTAAGAAAATGACCAAAGCTTCACTAGCAAGTATAGGTTCACAAATAGGTAAACGCGACCACGCTACAGTATTACATGCCTGTAAAACCGTAGACAACCTTGCCTCTACTGACAAGCAGTTTAACAAGTATCTAGAAGATATCCAAAAGAAACTGACTAACTAGAAGTTCTATGAAGCACACCAGCATTTTAATGGTTTGTTTAGGAAATATTTGTAGATCGCCGCTTGCAGAGGGCTTGCTGCGTTCCAAACTAGATTTTACAAAATTTAAAGTAGACAGCGCGGGCACTTATGGTGGCCACGCTGGTTCTACTCCAGATAAGCGTTCTATGGCTGTTGCTCTTAAGAACGGCTTAGATATTTCACTACAACGCAGTCGTAAGTTCACTGCAGAAGATTTTGAGCAGTTTGACACCATTTATGCAATGGATGCATCAAACTACAGCGACTTAATGAGTCTTGCAACTACAGAAGCACAAAAATCTAAAATAAAGAAAATTCTCGACGAGGCATTTCCCGGAGAAGAACTAGACGTTCCTGACCCATATCACGGTGGCCAGCAAGGTTTTGAGCACGTGTACAAAATGCTTGACAGAGCTACCAGCGTTATTGCAAATAAATTACAGGTAGAGAATAGTTAAAACCAGCCTTTCTTGAGGTCCATAGGTTTTCTTATTCCTATGGATTTTAGTGATTACGCTTTCGCGAAAGCGTAATATTTCAATCGCATCATTTTCCATTACGCATTTTGTTATATTTAAGACCTGTTTCAACCTTATATGCCACAAATGATTCGGAAACTCCTACTTCTCGTGCTTGTTTTGACCTGTACATCCTGTAAACTGAGCAGGTTCGTTTATTACAATTTTGCAAATATTACAGACCATAAAATATTTCCAAATCGGGTCATTGAAAACGATACTACAAATATATTCCAGTTTAAAAATCGTACAGATAAACAGCTAGTAATCAACGTTAAGAACGATGATAGTTTTGAAGATTATCTTTCTAAAAACGAAACGGTTGCTTTCCTCGTAATTCACAACGACACTATAAAGTACGAGCAGTATTTTAACGATTACAATCAGGCATCCATAGTAGCGTCATTTTCCATGGCAAAGTCTGTTACTTCCATTTTAATAGGCTGCGCCATAGAGGACAACTACATAGAATCTGTCAACGACCCAGTAACTAAATACGTTCCTGAACTTGCCGAAAATGGTTTTGATAAGGTAACCCTAGAGCACTTGCTTCAAATGACCTCGGGACTCGATTTTAATGAAAGTTATTATAATCCGTTTGGGCATGCAGCGACCTTTTACTACGGCCGAAATCTAGAAAAATCTAGCTTGAAATTGAAGCTCAAAAACGAGCCCGGTGCTGTTGAAGATTATGTGAGCGGCAATAGCCAGCTGCTAGGGCTCGTATTGACAAGGGCACTACAGGATAAAACGGTTTCGCAATATTTGCAAGAGAAATTATGGAAACCATTAGGTATGGAATATGAAGCGACATGGAGTATCGATAGAAAGGAAAATGGTGTGGAAAAAACATTTTGTTGCCTCAATGCTCGTGCACGGGATTTTGCCAAAATAGGACGACTATACCTTAACAAGGGCAACTGGAACGGAAAACAAATCGTTTCTGAAGAATGGGTGACTCAATCTACTAAAGTTGATACGACAAATGGAAGCGACGCTGGCTACCAATACCAATGGTGGATTCCTAACGAGAAAGGCGATTTTGTAGCTAAAGGAATTTTAGGCCAATTTATATTTGTAAGCCCAAGCACCAACCTGATTGTTGTAAGATTAGGCAAGGACTATGGCAACGTAAACTGGGTTCCAACATTTGAAAAAATCAAAGAAATCGTGGTTAAATGATTTTATCTACAAACTTATGAATGTCCGTCGTGCTCCCTGCCGTAAAACAACTTCCCTACCCGTTCTATGTGCTCTAACAAATCTAGATTGTCTATTTTGCTATGCAACGACAGGTCAATTTTATAAGGCAATAGCAAATCGTCTAATTCTATTTCAACACGAGAAAGTTCGGTTAACGTCAGTTTTCCCTTAATTGTCAAATCTATATCTGACCCATTACGGTACGTACCTTTTGCCCGAGAACCATATAAAATCACTTCATCTATATGAGGAAACTTTGCAAATACAGACTTTATATTTGCCGCTTGTTTATCTTTTAGTCCGCCTATCGCCATCAAACATTTTTTAGCCCTTCCATCTTTAGAAGAAATATTGTAAAAAGTGGATGGAAATTGTTAACGATGCTCTTATAAATCTCCTCTGAAATTTCTTCATTATACGTATGGCTAGTTAAGTTACGTTTCACAATCATATCCATCCAAGAATCGCCATCGCTTATTAAGTCCGTACTGAACGCTTCCCGAGTTGCATCTCTAGAACCTCTAATTTCTGTATTTCCCTGGTTCACAAAGAAGTCTTGCATGACTTTCCATGCAAGTTCGTGCGTGTATTCAAATGCCTGTATAAGACCTTGTCTCTCTAACTCGCTCAGTTTCCTGTCGCGGTCTAGATTAACTGCACTGGTTAAAGTGCTTAGCGCTTTTTTGTAGTTACTAAGCCTTTGAATCCATCGTATATCTTCCTTGTTGTTTTCCATTTCACTAGGTATTAAAACGACTCTTCCAAACCTTCAAGAACGCTGCGCTTGTCAATTTTCTTTGTGTGCGTTTCGGCAAACTTGTCTACAAAGTAAACTTCTTTAGGTTGTTCAAATTTATCCAACTTTTTAAAGTATTTAGTTAAGTCCTGCGATGGTCCTTCGACGAGCAAGACTACTTTTTGACCTAATTCCTCATCATCCAGTCCAGCAATAAAAAAGCGTTCTGTAATAAAAGTTGCTAGCTTCTCCTCCACTTTTTCAGGATGTATTTTCACACCGCCAGAATTGATTACGTCGTCTAATCTACCCACAATTTTAAAGCGTTTCTCGTCAAGCAACTCGACAATATCATTTGTTTCCAAATCTCCGTCGACTACAGACGGCGCTTTAATAACAAGACATGACGATGTCGTCGCCGTAAAACTAGCATCGCCCACAGCAGTATAATGTTCTTCTAATTTAGGATAAAGAGAACGCACAGCTACGTGCGAGCAGGTTTCGGTCATTCCATAAGAGTGATAAGCTCGCGTATGTTTGCCTTGTAATTTTTCAATGAGTGCATCGCTTATTGCGGCACCACCTAATAGTATAGTTCTGGACTTATGAATATTGTCCAACGAATTAGACAACTGCATAGGCGTCATAGCGGTAAAATCATAACGCTTTTTAGCATCGTTTAGTGGACTTAACGTAGGCTCAATCGTATCGATATGCCATCCTAAATGCATTGCTCTCACGAGCATCATCTTCCCTGCGATATAGCTTAGTGGCAAGCAGCAAAGTGCTATTGTATCATAATGGACGTCAAACAAATCTGCAGTGAGCTCTGCACTATTAATCATGTGTTGTTTGTCCAGTTTATAAGCGCGAGGCGCTCCAGTAGAACCACTGGTATAAACCGTCATTACATCAAAATTATCGAGCCAGTTAAGAATAAAATCTCCTATTTGTTGTTCCCATACATCACCTTCTTTAACGTAACTATAGGCAACGGTCATTAAGCCTTCGTGGTTTAAGGAACGGCCATTAAACATAAAATTGGGATGTACTTTAGGAATCATAATTTTTCGGTATTTAGTAGGTAGTAATTGGAGTCAACAAAATAAGAAGATAAGCTCTATTAACAATAACTCGACAAGAGGGAAATCTCTATGCAATTTAAGATATATTATTGTTTGCTAGAACTCATTCTTTTCGTTGACTGAAAAATTGTGAGGTTCTGTAAATGGTACTTCGACCTTACCAAACAACTTCTCTTTCCAGTTTTTCCACTTATATATTTTAGCAAATAACAATACCAATAACGCATAATAACCTAAGATAGGTAACATTGTTATAACATCTACCGCTGGGTCAGACACATCCTTAAGAATTGATTCTGTTTGAAAGGCAGTCCAGTCTGAGGTTACTAGTAAGGCAATAATCAAATTGTTTGCCGCATGAAAACCTACTGCTAGCTCAATACCTTCATCCATCAACGTAAAAATACCGAGTAAAAAACCGGTACCTATATACCAAACCATAACGATGTAACCCATTTTAGCAATCTCTGGATTAAAAACGTGCATACCACCAAAAACAACAGACGTGATAATAAATGGCACCGCCCTGTTTCCTGACATAAGACCAAGACCTTGCATCATATAACTTCTAAAAAACAGTTCTTCCCAAGTCGTTTGTATAGGAACTAACAGCACAGCTATGACACAAAGCACAGCAAATTTTTCTGCATTGAAGTTCCATACATAATCCTCTGGTGCACCGTAATATCCTATCACCGTAGTAATAACAGAAACAGCACCTACTACCACAAATGCAAGCCCTGCTCTACTCCAGTCAAATTTTGCCCTTGATGTAGTAGCTTCTGTCCAACTCAATTTATG
>JANQTO010000349.1:0-3189 GCA_030731685.1 Nonlabens sp. | reverse complement strand
TTAAAAATTTAGTTGATTAGTATCCCAGCTACCAGTATCGTTACACCAGAGTTGGCCTTTTATCACCTCTAGCGGTGCAGGAATATTATTAGTAAATAAGGAGCCCGTGCCTAAACCTTGCGGCATCGTTACTCCTAGCGTGTAGGTAAACTGCGCGATGGCATTCAAACCTATATTAGATTCTAGTGCACTGGTAATCCACCAGCCGGCATTGTGCGCGCCAGCTAGATTAATCCATTCTCTGGAGCTATTGAAACCGCCCACCAGCGCTGGTTTTAAAATAATGTATTGCGGCTTAATCGTGTTTAGACAATCTTCACGTTGTTGGGTTTCGTAGAGTCCTATCAATTCTTCATCCAGCGCGATGGGCACTGGAGTTTTCTCGCACAGGGCTGCCATTTCTTGCCACTGCCCTTGTTTTATAGGTTGCTCGATGCTATGAACGTCAAAGCCAGCAAGTCTATCAAGAACTGCAGGTGCTTCGTTATGAGTGAATGCTCCATTTGCATCCACTCTTATGGTTATTTCGCTTTCGCGAAAGCGTTCTCTAATACTTTTGAGCAATTGCATTTCCTTTTCAAAATCGATAGCGCCTATTTTGAACTTAATACAATTAAAACCACTTGCTAGTTTCTCTTCAAGCTGCTTTAACATAAAATCGTGATTTCCCATCCACACGAGTCCGTTTGCGGGGATGGAATCCTTTCCAGTACTAAATAGTGATGGATACAAACTAAAAGGGTCTGCGGCTTGCAGGGAACGCATAGCTGTTTCATAACCCATGAGTAGCGATGGCCATGTGACCAACTCATTCATTATAACAGCAGGTTCTAGATGTATATGTTCGCACAACCACTGTAGCTTTTGCTCGTAGTCCGGTCGGTCGTCTATGCTCAGGCCTTTAAATACATTGCATTCACCTATTCCCTTTTTAACTTCATTACTTACAATCAGGAAATAGGTCTCCTTAGTATGTAACGTGCCGCGAGAGGTTCCCGCCGGTTGTTTAAACTGAAGTGTGTATTTGACAAAATGTGCTTTCATGTAAATGCCCTAACTATTTTAATGATTATTTACGCTTAACAGTCCATTCAAATTTAAAAGTACTTACCACCACGCCGTCGCTATTGACGCCTTGCGCAGTCATCCATACGGTTTGGCCTTCACCAGTCGCCACAGTTTGTGCAATAGCTTTGCTTATCGCTTCACCGTCATTACAGGTAAATGTGATGCGTCCTGTCGCCTTTTTAGTAAAACTAGCCTCATTATTTGCAACAAGCATAGAAACCCGTGCCTTACTTTCTTGTATGTAGGACATAACCAAAGCTCCTGTTGAAAGCTCTGCCGCCATCGCCTGAACCGCAAAATACATGCTCTTAAATGGGTTTTGATTAAACCAACGATGCTTGACTGTTACCATGCAGGTTTGCGCGCTTATTTCTCTACAACGCACACCTGTCCACCAGCAACTTGGTAGTTTTAAGAAGGTAAATGCATTTATTTTGGCGGGAGTTATCATTTATTTTTCTTTGTACAAATGTAGTGAAAAGGCTTGTTAATACTACGCTTTCGCGAAAGCGGAATAACCAATAACTGATAGTCATATAAAAAATTTTAGTACTTTGTATTGCATAATACTATCTTTAAGCTATATATTTGCATAAGAAATTAATAGGTCATGGAAAAAAATCAACAGAATAACCACACAAGTATTGCAGCGGCGATACACTTACTCACTTTTGGAAAGTGGATTTTCCCGCTGGGAAACCTTATACTACCCATTATACTATGGACAGTAAATTCTAAAAAGTCGGCATTTATAGACGACCATGGTAAAGAAGCCGTGAATTTTCAGCTTAGTATGACTTTGTATACGGTTATACTGGCGTTTGTAGGCGGTGGCATTATTATAGGTAGCATGATTACCGGCGGTCCACTTTTGTGGGAACAATTTGACAGCGGTGGTTTTCCGTTTGCAAACGACATGGGCATTTTCACCACTATAGTTGCCAGCGGTTTTATATGTGGTACTGCGATAGTCGTTTTGAGTATTACCGACTTTATTTGTACCATTCAAGCTGCGCTGCATGCTCGTGAAGGTCGTAGTTATAAGTATCCATTAACCATCAATTTTGTTTCAAGACAGGTTGTACCAGAAGCTACAAATGCGCCGAAGGAACCTCTAAATAATAATTAACATGAAGATAGAAAACACAAAAGCGCAAATGCGCAAAGGCGTGCTGGAATACTGCATTCTATCGGTTCTCAAGGAAGAAGACGCTTATGTAGCTGAAATTCTAGAGACACTCAAAGATGCAAAGATGCTTGTGGTAGAGGGAACAATTTACCCATTACTCACCAGGCTTAAAAACGCAGGATTACTTAATTATCGCTGGGAAGAAAGTACCGGTGGACCGCCACGTAAGTATTACGGCCTCACCGAAACCGGGAAAATATTTCTCACAGAACTAACCACTACGTGGGACGAACTTAAAAATGCAGTTAATCTAGTGACTACCACAAAAAACAAGAAATCATGAACAAGACCATAAACATAAATCTAGCTGGGCTTTTCTTTCACATAGACGAAGACGCTTACCAGCGACTACAGCGCTACCTCGCAGCGGTACGCAAATCTTTTACTGGAACTAACGGTGCTGAAGAAATTATGAGCGACATAGAATCGCGCATAGCTGAGCTTTTTCTAGAAAAACGTTCAAACGACCAACAGGTAATTTCACTTACTCATGTAGAAAAAGTCATAGATATTATGGGGCAACCAGAAGACTATGAGGTTGACGAAGAGCTTTTTGAAGAACAACCACCACGTTCTCGCGCTTATGCAGGTAACGCTCAAGGAAAACAACTTTATAGAGACACGCTTAATGGATATGTAGGTGGCGTTTCGTCTGGATTATCGCATTTTCTGGGTATTGATGCTATCTGGGTACGGGCTATCTGGATTGTACTATTGTTCCTAAGTGTAGGTTGGATTGCACTGGTCTATGTACTTTTTTGGGTATTAGTACCGGACGCGGTTTCTACAAACCAGCGATTAACCATGATGGGTAAAGAGGTGAATATCTCTAATATCGAAGAAAATTTCAAATCGGGTTTTGAACCTGTAACTGATGGGCCGACCGACGCCAGTTACAACATCGTAGGTCAAAAAGGCAAACGTGGAACCGT
>JANQTO010000348.1 GCA_030731685.1 Nonlabens sp. | reverse complement strand
CCAAGAATGGTTGAACGTAAAAAATTCGGTCAGAAGAAAGCTCGTAAGAAATTCCAGTTCTCTAAACGTTAATACTTATTACATCATCCCGACGGCTTTCAAACTGTCGGGATTTGTTCTTTTTTTTATATTTTAATTTGCTGTCAGCCCGATTGCCGTCGGAGCCCAGTTTAGCATCTAAATGGATGAGGCAATTCTAGAACGACTAGATGACCACTCACCCATTGCTATCGACAGAACGTAAACTAACAATTATGGCAAATACTATTGAAGTTAAGTCTTTACTTGACGCAGGTGTGCATTTTGGACACCTTACCCGTAAATGGGACCCAAACATGGCGCCTTACATCTACATGGAGCGCAATGGAATCCACATTATCAACTTGTACAAAACAGCTGTAAAGCTGGATGAAGCAAACGAGGCACTGCGCAAAATTGCTGCTAGCGGTCGTAAGGTTCTTTTTGTTGCTACTAAAAAGCAAGCAAAAGACATCGTCGCTGAGTATGCAAGTGCTGCAAACCAGCCATACATTACAGAAAGATGGCCTGGTGGAATGTTGACAAACTTTGTAACTATACGCAAAGCTGTTAAGAAAATGGGAACTATAGACCGTATGAAAAAAGATGGTCGTTATGAAACACTTTCTAAGAAAGAGCGTCTACAAGTAGACCGTTTAAGAGCAAAACTTGAGAAAAACTTAGGTTCTATTACAGATATGTCTCGTATGCCAGCTGCACTATTTGTGGTAGACACAGTACGTGAGCACATCGCAGTGAAGGAAGCATTAAAATTAGGTATTCCTATTTTTGCAATGGTTGATACAAACGCAAATCCACGTGATATCGATTTTATCATCCCATCTAATGACGATGCATCTAAGTCTATCGAGATTATCGTAAAAAGTGTAACTGAAGCAATGATTGCTGGAGCGCAAGAGCGTAAGAGCGATGCTGCTGAAGGTGATGAGCCAGCAAAAAAGCCTTCAAAAGGTAAAAAAGCTGCAACTGCAACTGACGAAGAAGAATAATTAACGCTTTTAAGCAATTATAAAAACCATACAACATGGCAAATGTAACCGCCGCTGAGGTAAATAAATTAAGACAAGCCACTGGAGCTGGTATGATGGACTGTAAAAAGGCCCTTGTAGAAGCCGAAGGTGATTTTGACAAAGCAATAGAAGTACTTAGAAAGAAAGGTCAAAAAGTAGCTGCAAACCGTGCAGACCGTGACTCATCTGAAGGTGCTGTGTTATCAAGAGTAAACGCAGACAATACAAGAGGTGTTGTCGTTTCTCTAAATTGTGAAACCGACTTTGTTGCAAAGAACGATGCTTACATGGCTCTTGCAAACGAAGTTGCTGACATCGCTGCAACCGTAAACAGTAAAGAAGAACTCCTTGCTGCTAAAATGGGTGACATGACCGTTCAAGAAAAACTTATTGAGCAAACAGGTGTTGTAGGTGAGAAACTGGAAATAGGTGGTTTTGAATCACTAGAAGCACCATTTGTAGGCGCTTATGTTCACGGTAACAAAATTGGTGCTTTAGTAGGATTGAACGCTGCAAGCGACAATGCTGCAGAGGTTGCTAAAAACGTAGCAATGCAAGTTGCTTCTATGGGTGCAACAACGCTTTCTTACAAAGATTTTGACCCTGCATTTGTAGCGTCAGAAACAGAGGCTCGTATCGCTGTTATCGAAAAAGACAACATCGAGCGTGGTCGTTTAGGTAAGCCACTTAAAAACATTCCATTGTTTATTTCTCGCTCTCAGGTAACTGATGCTGCACTAGCTGAAGCAAAAGCAAACTTCGAAGCAGAATTGAAAGCTGAAGGGAAACCAGAAGCTATATGGGACCGTATCATTCCAGGGAAGTTAGAGCGTTTTATCGCAGACAACTGTTCCCTTGACCAGGAGCAATGTCTTCTAGACCAAAACTACATTATGGACGACAGCATGTCTGTTGCTAAGTATGTGGAGTCTAAAGGAGCACAAGTAGTAGGATTCAAAAGAGTTTCTATCGCTTAATTACCATTTTTGATAAATTATAAAATCCGTTCTCTTCACAGGGAACGGATTTTTTTGTGAATCATCTACGGTCTCGCTTTCGCAAAAGCGAAACAAAAAACCTACCTTAACCTTATGAAATACGTATTACTATTTTTACTACTCCATGCATGCAGTTCAAAAAAAGAGACGACAACGGCGCAAACCGCCTTTGTAGCCATTAAAAACATTGCTGTGCTAAATAGCCCGCTAATTGAGTCGTCTGGGCTTACGACAATTAATAAAGAACTGTACACACATAACGATTCAGGTAGTAGCAGCACCATTTATAAACTAGATACCCTAGGCAAGATTCAACAAGCAACTACTTTTCACAACCTACAAAATAAAGATTGGGAAGCGATTACACATGATGATGTGTTTATGTACATAGGTGATTTTGGAAATAATCTAGGCAGTCGCAAGGATTTAAAAATCTATAAAATTCCGATTGACCAGCGTAACAATGTAAGCGCTAATTCTGAAACAATCCTTATCTCATACAAAGACCAAAAGGAATTTGCTCCACGCAACCAGCGACATGCTTATGACCTAGAAGCGATGGTCGCCATAGAAGACAAACTCTACTTATTTTCTAAAGACTGGAGCAGCCTACAAACCACCATTTACAGAATTGATAAAAAGCCAGGAGCACATACTCTACAATCGACCTCAACTCTACCGGTGCGCAGCCTAATAACAGACGCCACTTTTAACGGTACAAACCGCGTGATACTCACCAGTTATGATAGTGGCTTGCAACCTTATTTAATCATCTTGCACTATGATAATGGCAACTTTACTTTGAAAGAGCGCATACCGTTACCCATAGACTCCTCTCAAATTGAAGCCATCACTTATTATGAAACTAACAACGGATTAGAAACCTATTACCTCACCAGCGAAGCCGTGAATATTTCTCTGGGTGATATTGAAGCGTCCAGTAACGGTGCATTTTATAAAATGCAACTGAAAGCTTCTACTAAATAGACTGCCCTAAAGGTTTCAAAAATGAGCAATGATTCATTTATATTTGCAACCACACAACAAGCCCTATGAAATACAAACGCATTTTACTCAAGTTAAGCGGTGAAGCCCTTATGGGTGACAGACAATATGGTATAGACCCAAAACGTCTAGCTGAGTATGCCGCAGAAATCAAAAAAGTAACTGATAAAGGCGTGCAAGTAGCCATCGTCATAGGTGGTGGCAATATTTTCAGAGGTGTTGCTGGCGCGAGTGCAGGAATGGACCGCGTGCAGGGCGACCACATGGGTATGCTCGCCACGGTAATTAACGGTCTAGCTTTACAAAGTGCATGTGAAGATGCAGGAATCCCTACTCGTTTACAAACTGCTATTCAAATCAATGAGGTTGCTGAACCATTTATACGTCGCAAAGCGATGCGTCATCTAGAAAAAGGACGCGTAGTCATTTTTGGCGGTGGAACAGGAAACCCTTATTTCACGACAGATAGTGCCGCAGTTCTAAGAGCCATAGAAATAGAGGCCGATGTTATTTTGAAGGGTACACGGGTAGACGGTATTTACACCGCAGATCCAGAGAAAGACAAGAACGCTACGAAGTTTGATTATATAAGTTTTGATGATGTATTGAGCAAAGGTCTTAAAGTAATGGATACAACAGCGTTTACCCTAAGCCAAGAAAACGAACTACCCATTATCGTATTTGACATGAATACCGCTGGCAACCTAGAACGTCTTTTAGATGGTGAGAATATAGGTACACGCGTTCAATTATAGATTTTGGCAATATTATTGCCTAGAAATTAGAAATATTAAAAATCATGACAGAAGACATAGACTTTTTACTAGACAGCACTAAAGAAAATATGGAAAGTGCCATCGCACATTTAGAACGTGCATTATTGAATATACGCGCTGGCAAAGCCAGTCCGGCAATGCTAGGTAGTGTAACCGTAGATTATTACGGTAGCCAGACACCATTATCACAAGTAGCAAACATAAGCACACCAGACGCACGTACGTTAACCGTACAACCTTGGGAAAAAGGACTTATAGGAGAAATAGAGAAAGGAATTATGATAGCAAACATAGGCCTCAACCCTATGAATAACGGTGAGTCGGTTATTTTAAATATTCCAGCACTGACTGAAGAACGCCGTCGGGAACTTGCCAAAAAAGGAAAGTCTGAAGGTGAAGATTCAAAAATAGGTGTGCGCAATGACCGCAAAACGGCCATGAACGACCTTAAGAAATTAGAGATTTCTGAAGACCTTCAAAAACGCGTGGAAGCAGACATTCAAACACTTACAGATAAATACATCGCTAAAATTGACGAAATGATTGCGATAAAAGAAAAAGAAATAATGACCGTCTAATAGACCACCATTGTCAAAAATAAAAAGCTGGAACAACCGTTCTGGCTTTTTTAGTATACAACTGTTTTTATTAAACAATAAATTAAGATTAACTGCTCGCCACTTTTGTACTTTTGTCATCATACAATCTTTTTATGCGCTATCTTTTAATATGCACGCTACTTGCACTAAATGCTCACATGGGAACGGCGCAAGATACAGGCAAAGAACTTGCGCTCAAGGTAATAAATGCTCGCGCCGTTAACGACCCGCAAATAGCAACCCCATTTTACACTTACAATGCGTACGAGAATTTAAAAATCGCAGGTGACCCAGAAGCCATCACCGGTCCTGGATTTAAAAATGATGAATTGCGCAAAACCCTGATGCAGACTCAAGTTTTTTTCAGCGAAAAAAACAGCAAGCACATACACGATTCTATTTATGGTGATAAAGAAGTCATTAATGGCGTAAAAATGCCTGGCTTTAAAAAGCCGGTGTACCCTATCTATAATATCACCTTCCAGTCTGAAAATGTTTATGACCAGCCATACCTCATTTATGATATCTCATTCAAAAATCCATTAGCTTTAAAAAACAGTGACGCCTATACTTATAGAATCTTAGGCGACACTATTATAAACAAGCGTGAGACCTACATTCTAGAATTTAGGCCTGTGGACATAGACAGTCCTGATAAGCTATTTGGCACTATATACGTAGATCAAGCAACACATGGTGTTCCGCTTGCGAGGTACTATCGTGCAGGTGACCTAGAAGTTCGTGCAACACATAAACTCACTTATGATAGTCGAACTAATTTGTGGCTCAACGACAGCCGTGAGCTTTTTATACGCAATAAAAAAACCACTAAAGAGCTAGAGTTACTCGGTTCTAGATTTGAGGTAGGTTTAGAAAAGTTTGAAAATAGAGAAAATGACCTGTATGTCATCTTAAAAAGTCAGGCGAGCGAGCATGATTTTGAGCAACGTGATTTCGGTCGTCGCTGGATAAAGGCTGTTTTAACAGACGAGGCACCAGAACAATCTGACTCCTACTGGAAAAAATATCGCATGGATGAGCCCTACTCTACAGACGAGCTCTCGCAGTTCATGAGTCTAGATTCCATAGTAACAGCCTCAAAAATTACACGTAAACTTGCCACACTGGAAAAATTTAAGGTGGGCTATTATCCCGTTGGATTTTTTGATATAGACCTTAAATACCTTATTAAATATAACAATTACGAGGCGTTTAGATTAGGTATAGGCGGCACGACCAATGAAAAATTTTCTGAATCCTTTGCGCTAAGCGGTTATGTCGCATATGGCACCAAGGACAAAAACTGGAAATACAAAACCAATATTGGATACAGGCTGAGCAAAGAGCGTAATACGTGGATAAATATCTATAGGTCAGACGACATTGCAGAGCTGGGCGGCGCTCCATTTTTGACAGACGCACGCGTTTATTCTTTATTTGAACCTCGGCTGGTTAATATCCCATCGTTTTACCTGTACAAAGAATATGGCATGTCCCTACAGCAACGTATTATCCCGTCTGTTATTAGTGAAATTTCGCTTTCGCGAAAGCGTATAGCACAAACAACTCCCTACGTTTTTATAAATAACGGAACACTATTTCCAGAATATGTACTTGCAGAAGTAACTGCAGCCGCACGATGGAGTCCTGCAAGCGAATTCATGCGGACACCAGAAGGTTACCTAGAAACACGAACGTCATATCCCGTACTTTCTGGCCAAATCACAAAAGGAGTGCAAGGCATTGCAAAATCTGACTTCAACTATATTAAACTCTCTGGAAAAGCGACGTACATCATTAATAGTAATAACAAATCTAGAACGGAACTGCACGTTGAAGGCCATTTTGCAAACGGCGACGTGCCTCTCACCCACTTATTTCATGCATACCCTAACGCACCTAACAAGGACGAAATCCTGCAACGTTTCTCTGTAGCTGGTCGTGGAAGTTTTGAAACGATGTATTTTAATGAATTTTTCTCTGACCGCATCGCTATTATGCAAGCAAAACACTCTTTTGCCCCATTCAATATTGCGAGTTTCTTAAAACCAGAGTTAGTGTTACTTACCAAATATGCCATAGGCGATTTACAGGATAGATCAAAACACGCAAATGTAGGATTCACCACCATGGACAAGGGATATCTAGAAAGTGGATTTGAGCTCAACAAGTTATTATTCGGTTTTGGGGTGAGCGGCGCTTACCGTTATGGCGCATATCACTTACCTAATTTTGCCGATAATATCTCGCTGAAATTTACCTTCTACCTAGAATTATAGCGTTGCAAAAACAAGGCTCGTCGTAGGTCTCGCATATATTAATTGATACCTTTGCAAACTGTTATCACTCTATGCAAAAGCTATTTAGTTTTCCGTTTTGGAATTCCATCGCTCGTATTATACTGCGCAATCGCAAGGTTATTTTAGGAATACTCATTCTAACGACCGTCGCGCTAGCTACCCAATGGAAAAACATGCAGTTTTCTCATACCGAGGCAAACTTGTTACCAGACGACCACCCGGTAAATAATGAATACAATGCTTTTCTAGCAAAATTTGGCGAAGAAGGCAATCTCATAATTCTAGGGGTTGAACCTTCTAGCGTTTCCACATACCAGCAGTTTAACGCATGGAACAAGCTGGCAACAGAACTAGAATCGTATCCCGAAGTAGACCTCGTTCTATCTACTGCAAATTTGCCCAACCTCAAGAAAAACGATGACGGCTCTAAATTTATCATAGATAAACTTATATCAGAACCACTTAAAAGTCAGGAAGCTTATGCTGCCTACAAAAACACGCTTTTCAATGACCTTCCTTTCTATAAAAACTTAGTTTACAGCGAGAAAGACTCTGTATTACGCACGGCAGTTTATCTTAAAAAGGAGATTGTAAACAGTGAGATACGCAAAGATTTTGTCATTAAAAAACTCATACCGCTTGTAGAACGCATTGAAAAAGAAAGTAAAATGGACGTGCATGTATCGGGAATGCCCTACATACGCACGCTTAATGCACAAAATATTGTAGACGAGATAGGCATGTTCTTACTTGCAGCGCTTTTAATCACTTCAGGTATATTCTTCTTTTTCTTCAGGTCTTGGAGAGCTACATTCATTTCAGTTATTACCGTGGTTGTGGGCGTTATGTGGGCTTTCGGGATATTAGGATTATTACATTATGAAATTACCGTGCTTACGGCTCTCATTCCACCACTTATCATCGTAATAGGGATTCCGAACTGTATTTTTCTTATTAATAAATACCAGCAGGAGATAAAATTACATGGTAATCAGGCAAAATCATTGCAGCGTGTTGTTACCAAAGTAGGTAACGCTACGCTCATGACTAACCTTACCACAGCCAGTGGTTTTGCTACCTTTATATTTACAGACAGTACATTGCTCAAGGAATTTGGTACAGTGGCGAGTATTTGTATTGTTTCTATTTTCCTACTCAGCCTACTTATTATTCCTATAATTTATAGTTACCTACCGGTTCCTAAAGACCGGCATTTAGAACACCTGCGCAAACAGTGGATAGGCACCTTTGTTGACTGGACAGAGCGCATGGTTAAAAACAACCGTATAGCCATTTACGTTACCAGCGTCATTATTCTTATGATAAGTATGGTGGGCATTTCACTGATTCGGGTTTCTGGTAGTCTAATAGAAGACATGCCTCAAAACACTGATTTTTTCAGGGACATCAGGTTTTTTGAGGAAAGCTTTGATGGCATCATGCCGCTAGAAATAGTCATTGACACAAAGAAAAAAGAAGGTGTTTCAAAACCACTTACCCTTAAAAAACTAAATCAACTTGAGGACCACATCATAAAAACACCCGAGCTTTCCAGACCTATGTCCATCGTGAGCGTCGTGAAATATACAAAGCAGGCATTTTACGGTGGCGACCCAGAATTTTATGACTTACCTACCAGCAATGAACGCTTATTTATTGCGCCTTTACTAAAAGAAAGTGGCGGCAATGTAGCCTTTATGAAAAGCTACGTAGATAGTACTGGTCAAAACGCGCGCATCACTACTTTTATGAAAGACATGGGGACTGACCGCATGGAACGCGTTGAAGAAAACCTGCGTCACGAAATTGAAACCATCTTTCCTGCTTCAAAATATAATGTAACACTTACTGGTAAAGCACTTGTTTTTCAAAAAGGAACAAATTACCTCATAACAAACCTTATTATATCACTTACACTAGCCATTATTCTCATTGCCCTATTTATGGCGTGGATGTTTAAGTCGCTACGCATGATTTTTGTCTCTCTAGTTCCCAACATATTGCCGTTGCTAATCACTGCTGGGCTCATGGGTTATCTAGGCGTTCCCATAAAACCGTCCACTATTTTAGTTTTTTCTATTGCATTTGGTATATCGGTAGATGATACGATACACTTTCTCGCAAAATATAGACAGGAACTCATTGCAAACAATTGGCGTATAAAAAAATCGGTGTTCGGAGCATTAAGAGAAACGGGTGTAAGCATGTTCTACACATCAATCGTCTTGTTCTTTGGGTTTTCCACTTTTATTTTATCAAGCTTTGGTGGTACCGTGGCGCTAGGTGCACTGGTAAGTGCCACGCTCCTTTTTGCTATGTTATCTAATTTATTGTTGCTTCCTAGCATGTTGTTATCCTTAGAACGTAGCATCGCAAACGAGCGCACGTTCAAGAAGCCTGCGATTCCTATAATCGAACAGGATGCCGCGATAGATGACGACGAGGCATTGCTGTAAGTAATTAAATCCGCAAGACTTTGAATATCTCGCTTTCGCGAAAGCGAACTAGCAACAATCCTACTGCTTTTCATTGCTTAACGCGGTCATAAAAATTATATTTGCCTCTTGTATATAACATAACCATGAAAAGAATTAATCAAGTACTGGAAAGTGAGCCTAACCATGCAGAAATAACTGTTAGAGGTTGGGTACGTAGTTTTAGAAACGATAGATTTATAGCGCTTAACGATGGCTCTACCATTCATAACCTGCAATGTGTTATTGAGCCAGCAGACCATGACCAAAGCATCTTAGACGAAATTAACGTCGCAGCAGCTGTTGCTGTTACTGGACATCTTACCGAAAGTGAAGGAAGTGGCCAGCGTGTTGAACTACAAGCTACAAAGGTTGTGATATTAGGGAAAGCAGATCCTGAAGACGTAAAACTAACCATACTATCTCCTAAAAGACACAGCCTAGAAAAATTGCGCGAGCAGGCGCACTTGCGTGTTCGTACAAATACATTTGGTGCCGTGATGCGCGTGCGTGCTGCACTATCGTTTGCCATACACAAGTATTTTCAGGAAAAAGGATTCTACCAGGCACACACACCTATTATCACCGGTAGTGATGCCGAGGGTGCAGGTGAAATGTTTAGACTTTCTACTCTCGACCCTAAAAATCCACCAATTAATGAGGATGGGAGCATTAACTATAAAGAAGATTTCTTTGAAAAAGAATCTAATCTTACAGTTTCAGGGCAATTAGAGGCAGAGACCTATGCGATGGGATTAGGACAGGTTTACACCTTTGGACCAACGTTTAGGGCTGAAAACTCAAATACCTCACGTCACCTTGCAGAGTTCTGGATGATAGAACCTGAGGTTGCCTTTAATGACCTAGATGCAAACATGGACCTTGCTGAGGATTTTATAAAATATGTAGTTTCGTATGCACTAGATAACTGTGCAGATGACATTGAATTTTTAGAAAACCGACTCGAACAAGAAGACAAACAAAAGCCTCAAAATGAGCGTAGTCCTATGCCATTGCGCGAGAAACTTAAGTTTATAGGTAAAAACAACTTCAAGCGTGTTTCTTATACGGAAGCTATTGATATTCTTAAAAATTCCAAGCCAAATAAGAATAAGAAGTTCAAGTACATCATTGAAGAATGGGGCGCTGATTTGCAAAGCGAGCATGAGCGATACCTGGTTGAAAAGCATTTTGAATGCCCTGTCATATTATTTGACTATCCTGCAAAAATAAAGGCATTTTACATGCGCTTAAATGACGATAAGAAAACCGTGCGTGCGATGGATATTTTGTTTCCAGGCATAGGTGAGATAGTAGGTGGCTCACAGCGTGAAGAACGTTATGATGTGCTGAAACAAAAAATGGCCGACATGCACATTGAGGAAGCTGAATTGTGGTGGTACTTAGAGATGCGCAAATTTGGTAGCGTTGTCCACAGTGGTTTTGGTTTAGGTTTTGAGCGTCTCGTAATGTTTGTAACCGGTATGGGCAATGTGCGTGACGTAATACCATATCCACGTACTCCTGGAAATGCAGAGTTTTAATGCGTAACCGTAAAGTTTATTATATAAAAAAATCCCTGCCTGAGCAGGGATTTTTCAATTCATAAAAGTCTTTTCTATTTCAAAAAGTCTACTAATACTTTATTTAATTCGGCAGCATGCGTGAAGGTCAAGCCATGCGGCGCGCCATCTATCATTTCTAATTTAGAACCCTTTACGAGTTCATGTCCCTGCTGGGAAGTTGGTTTTGATGGTACCACTTCATCTTTCGTTCCATGAATGAACAATGTTGGGACATCTACCTTTTTAAGGTCATCGCGCATATCAGTTCTTCCAAAGGCATTGATACAGTCTAGTGTTCCCTTAGGACTTGCACCGGCAGCGACATTAAAGTTATAATCTAGTTGGCCTTGAGAAACTTTGTCTTTATTAGACTCATAGTTTACAAATCCCTTTCCAAACTCAGCTAAGAAGCCTGCACGGTTGTTTTTCACATTATTTTCCATGTCTTTTAAAACATCATCAGGAACGCCGTCTGGGTTATCTGCTGTTTTGAGCATGAATGGTGCAATAGAACTCACGAAAACCAATTTGCTTAGATTATCAGTTCCGTAAGAACCTACATATTTAGCAAGCTCGCCGCCGCCCATGGAGAAACCTACGAGTGAAACGTTTGTCAGATTAAGATGTTGAATGAGTTCGTTTAAGTCTGCTGCCATGGTTTTATAATCATAACCGCTATAAGGCTGTGAAGATTTACCAAAACCGCGACGGTCATACACGATGACTCTTTTACCAGCTTCTATGAGCGCTGGCACTTGATATTCCCACATGGCAGTGCTCAGCGGCCAGCCGTGTACGAGGATTACTGGGTCACCTTTTCCGTGGTCCTCGTAATAGATTTCTACGTTCTTAGATAATTCGGTTCCGTTTATTTTTAAGTAAGGCATAATTTGATTTTAAAATTAAAACCCTAAGCTAGTAATTAGTTTCGGAGCTTTCGTTACCAAATTGTGAATTAGCATTATTTTAATAGTGCAATAGGCTCTCTTCTATGCATCCGCTACAAACACGGCACATCTCTTTCTATAACGGCTGCTTATATTTGCAGGAAATAAACGTGGTTATGTGGTTCGCTTTCGCGAAAGCGAACTTCTCAAAATCTAACTGCTTATCAAATGATTATTTATTTTAAATAATCAGGCAAACCATGCTTAACCAAAGAAACCGAAACTCATGAAAACCGTTATTAGCATTATATGTCTACTTATGTTGACCTCTTGTGTAACCACAAATTACTACAAAACAAACGACCAAACCATAGGAGTAGATTTTAATCAAGGAAGCTGGGTCTTACTGGAAATACAAACGTCAAATGGCCAATTTAGCGATTTGAACGAAAAAGTTTTAGCCGATTTCAAAAAACTACTGGGCAACAGACTGGTGTACGCACCTACGTCTAAAGATTATGCATTTCAAAAATCACTCGACTTGCAACCTACGCACGATAAGCTAGAAAACTGGAGTTATGGCATGAAAGCAAATACAGCAATTAATGTTCATTTTCAAATACTTAGAAATGATTTGAAAGGCGCGAGCACTTCTAAGCATCGTACAAATGCAAATGATTCTAGAAATGAGGTACTCGCGAGTATAGAGATTTATGATTTAGACACAAACACCATAATTTACCAGCAAGGTGTCAAAGGTCTAAGTTCTGACGAAGGGCAGACAGAAGACTTTTTACTAACTGATAGCCTTGAAAAAATGCTCACGACCGCTTATGAAAAAGCGTTGAAGGAATTAAAAAAGAAGTCATTTGTGAAGTAAGTAGCCCTAGTTATATGGCACTAAATGAACAAACATAGTTTCCACTACGAGGATTTTCATCTCCATATGTAACGTTATTTATGATTTTATTTGACTCTTATGCACTGTTTATTAGTAATTTAGAGATGTTTTTAAAAATCACCGTCATGAAAACATGCACTCTACTCACTTTCTTACTGCTTGCTCTAAATTTTTCCCAAGCACAAAACACTATAAGCCTACAAACATTTGCAACGGGTCTCAACGCTCCAGTAGATTTAGCAAACGTGGGTGATTCCCGATTGTTTGTTGTAGAACAAGATGGAATTATCAAGATTATACGGCCAAATGGTGCCGTTAATCCTACTGCCTTTTTAAACATTCAAAGTCTGACAAACGCGTCTGGTGAACGTGGACTTTTAGGTCTAGCCTTTCACCCTAATTACACGACAAACGGATTTTTCTATATCAACTACACTAACAATAGTGGCAATACCGTCATCGCAAGATATCAGGTAAGTGCAACAAATCCTGATGTTGCAAATGCAGCGTCTGGCGTTACCTTGCTTACCGTGAATCAGCCATTTGGTAATCATAATGGTGGTTGTTTAAAATTTGGTCCTGACGGCTTTTTATACATAGGCATGGGAGATGGTGGTAGCGGTGGTGACCCGCAAGGATTTGCTCAAAACCTGACTGTTCCCGCAACAAACCCATCACGTGTCTATCTTGGCAAAATGCTGCGCCTTAATGTAACCACAAACAACGTCGCTCCCTATTATACCATACCATCTACAAATCCATTTATAGG
>JANQTO010000347.1 GCA_030731685.1 Nonlabens sp. | reverse complement strand
GCTTTAAGTGTATAAATGTTGATTTCCAGCATACGGGTAGCCTAAAAGAATAGGCAGCTTGCTTATAATGGGTTTTAAGAGCTTATTTTTGTGGTAATTAAAAATTGCAAATAACAATTTAACAATATTTAAAATGAACAAATACATTGCTATTTTAGGTTTTACCGCGTTGCTCGCGAGTTGTAAAACTACCAACGTACCTAAGAATGACCTTGCCATAAGTACGCCTATCGTCACCATGATGGACCTTACCGCAGTAGATAATGACCGCGTGCCCGTTGTTATAAATCCAGGCAGGTTCACTACAGAAACCGTTACTTATAGAATGCCACGCGTGGTGCAGGGAACATACTCTGTAAGTGATTTTGGTAAATATGTAGACAAATTTACGGCATTAGACTACAGTGGTATGCCGTTAAAAGCAACCAAGGTTGATGTAAACACATGGACTATAAGTGATGCTACAAAACTTGATAAAATCACATATCTGGTCAACGACACGTTTGACATTGAAGAAGTAGGAGGCATAGGTGGTGAGCAGCCATTTTCGCCAAGTGGAACCAATATAGACCCTAATAACTATGTGCTAAATCTGCATGGGTTCATCGGTTATTTTGATTCTTTGAAAAATAACCAATACTCGCTAGACGTAAAAGCACCTGCGTCATTCGTAAGAACGTCTGCATTAGAAAGTACAGGTATGACTACGAGTACTGACGGTAATACGGCGACAAGCAGTTACTTTGCGCAGCGCTATTTTGATATTACAGACAACCCAATGATGTACGGTAAACTGGACGTTGAGGAATTTATGGTTGACGGTATTAAAATTGTTTTGAGCGTTTATTCACCAAATGGTGTGCATACTGCAGCAAGCCAAAAGGAAACCGTTTTCAAAATGATGCAAGCGCAAAAAGCTTACTTGGGAGCCATAAACACTACACCTCGTTATGATGTTTACTTGTATCTAGCCGAAAATAATGAGACTGCACCTAAAGGTTTTGGCGCATTAGAGCACCACACGTCTACCGTCGTGGTTTTACCAGAGGCTATGGATGCAGCGCGTCTTGCATCTTCCATTGTAGATGTAGTTGCACACGAGTTTTTTCACATTGTAACTCCGCTTTCTGTTCACAGTGAAGACGTACATTATTTTGATTACGACCAGCCTACATTTTCTAAGCATTTATGGATGTATGAAGGCGTGACAGAATATTTTGCACAGCACTTTCAGGTATACCAAGGTCTCGTAGAAAGCGATGAGTATTATGCGACGATTATGGGCCAGATTGGAGCTGCTGGTGCTTATGACGACGCGATGAGCTTTACTACGATGAGCGAGAATATTCTAGAGGAGCCATATGCGACAAACTATGCAAACGTGTACCAAAAAGGTGCGTTGATAGGTATGTGTATCGATATTCTTATGCGCAAAGAAAGTAATGGCAATAGAAGTATGTTATCACTTATGAAAGAGCTTTCAGCAAAATATGGTAAAGAAAAACCGTTTGTGGACGATGCACTTGTAGGCGAGATTACGGCAATGACCTACCCTAGCGTTGGCGCATTTTTAAAGACGCACGTAGAGGGCAACACACCTATTAATTACAACGACTTTTTTGCCATGGCAGGGCTTATGGTAGAAGAGTCTCAAGTAGAGACTAACTACATATTTGCAGGTGGTCGCAGCATTATTTTTGCTCCAGATCAGGATAGAGGTTTGATTACCTTTTCCCCGGTCGCAATGGGTAACTCATTTTGGAAAGCACAGGGCATTCAAGCTGGTGACTATATTATGAACGTTAATGGTACAGATTTAACGCTTACAAACGGCAATCAAGTGATAGGCGGCATGTTCGGCTGGAAAGAAGGTCAGGAAATAACCATGACGTTAGAGCGCGATGGTAAACCTGTTATGATTAAGACAAAACTCACTAAAGCATACGGTAAAGGAACGGAGCTTAAAGAGAATCCAGCAGCTACTCCTGCACAAATCGCAACTAGAAAAGCGTGGTTGAATAAGTAAGATATTAAAGTAACTTTAGGTTTTTAGGTATCCCGCTTTCGCGAAAGCGTACTATCAAAAAACCCTAAAACATATATAACCCATAGCGGTATCTGTAAGAAGATACGGTTATGGGTTTGTTTTTTCTAAGAAGCTAAGATTTGGGAAGTAGCAGAAAAATCTAAATGCTTAGTTGTATTTTTAGCTAACCGATAAATCGACCTTGCCATGAGTAATTATCATATTAAAAGTTTAGAAGAATACTGGCACGTTTACCGCAAGTCCGTTCTCAATCCTGAGAATTTTTGGGAGGAGATCGCCGAGGAGCATTTCTCGTGGCGCAAACGCTGGGATAAAGTCCTGACTTGGGATTTTAAAAAACCAGAAGTCGCTTGGTATGAAGGCGCAAAACTGAATATCACTGAAAACTGTCTGGACCGTCACCTGGCCACGAGAGCAAACAAAACAGCCATACTCTTTGAGCCAAACGACCCGAACGAGGAAGCACAACATATTACCTACAAAGAACTACACGAGCGCGTTTGTCGTTTTGCAAACGTGTTAAAAGAACGCGGTATTAAAAAGGGTGACCGCATTTGCATATACTTGCCCATGATACCAGAACTTGTGGTTGCCATGCTGGCGTGCGCAAGAATAGGTGCGGTGCACTCGGTCGTGTTTGCAGGTTTCAGCGCTACCGCGCTGGCAACGCGCATTAATGACTGTGATTGTACGATGGTCATATGTAGTGACGGTAGCTATCGCGGCGCTAAAATTACGGACCTAAAGGGTATCGTTGACGAAGCACTTACTGACTGTCCTAGAATCAAAGAAGTGCTTGTTGTGAAGCGAACTAATAATGAGGTTACCATGGTAGAACATCGTGATTTCTGGGTGCAGCCTCTACTCGATGCAGCAAGCACGACTTGCGAGGCGACCGTTATGGACGCTGAGGATATGCTGTTTGTACTTTACACTTCTGGTTCCACGGGCAAGCCTAAAGGCATGGTGC
>JANQTO010000346.1 GCA_030731685.1 Nonlabens sp. | reverse complement strand
TAAACGCATAGAATACAAGCAATATTGCTAGCGAAAAAACGGCAAAATGCAGCGTACGTTTAGAATACTTCATGAGCTTAACACTTTAGTAAGTTGCACGGCTATTTCTTTAGAACAGCCCAATTCTTCCTTAAATCGCTGCACACCGCGGTTGATGCTTCCATCACGCTCATTTACGGGACCGTAATCCAATATTGCATAACCTGCATCAGTCAAATCTTGCATGGCTTCGATATACAGAAAATCCATAGCGCCTACGCTCATTCCTTCTGGAGCCGTCGCCGCATATTGCGATTTTGCTATGTTGTTATGTAAGAAGAAGGTTGCGCCTGCAAGTAGCTCCTCGTTGCGATAAACATTATACTGTTTGATATTTTTGGGGAATCGGCTAGCTAGCAGTTTGATTTCTGCAAGTGTATGTACCGGTTTTGCATGGTGCCTAGATTTGAGCTGCGGAATCAATACTTCATTCCAAAAACCCTCATAGTTTTGCTCTACCCGTAATACTAAGTCATCAAACTTACCATTGCGGTAACCTGCTGTTTTTTTGTTAGAAATCTTAATAGGTTCGTCCAGCCTAGACTGCATATTACACAACTCTCTGGAAACGGCAAATCCGCTTTTTTCTAATAAGCTTCGGGTACTACTGGCAAACGCATTATAAAACGACAATTGCATGTTGAAGACTATTTTTGCATAGTTTAGCGAGCTGAGATAATCCAAAACAACCTCAACAATCTCGTTTAAATTAAGTGTTTCTTCTAATACTACAAAACCGCCGTACGTTAGTCCTTGATGGCTGTAAAATATGTTGTCAACTTTATTTGCAGGTACGCAGCAAACTAATTCATTATTATCATAAACCAGCAAACTAGCATCTAAGAATCGGTCGCTATGATATTCCATAAAATCTCTATGAAATAAAAAAGTGCCGTTTGTAGATGCATCTATAAAGGAATTCCATTCAAAGCGATGCTCCGTGGAATAAGGAATTACATTCAAGGCTGGTGATTTAGTGTGCTAAGGTAGTATTTATTGCCGATTGAGAAAATCAAATTGCAAATTCCAAGCTCCAAAAATTGCCGATTCTGTTTTTACTTCGTAAAAATGATATTGCTTATTGCCGATTAATACCAATATAGCTTTAAAATGCCGCATATAAATTGTTTCTTTTGCAGCTTCTCGTCGTTAAAAAATAATTCCGTAGCTACGGCTATGCAATAATTTTTTGCCTAGATAAACTCCAAAATAATTCAATTTCTTAATACGTCATTTCAAAACTATATTGGTATAATAAAATTGAAAACACAATTTCTGAAAATTTCAAATAAAGAATCTGTAATCTACTGCATAAAAAAAGCAGGTTTTTTCAAACCTGCTTTTTAATAATTCTTGAAATCGTTATGAGGTAAATTCCTTGTTATAACGTTTACGGTCATTTTCATCTAGGTAGATTTTACGTAACCTCAAGTGCTTAGGAGTTACTTCTACATACTCATCTTTTTGAATGTATTCCAGTGCTTCTTCAAGTGTAAATTTCACCGGTGGTGCAATTTTCACTTTGTCGTCATTACCAGAGCTACGTACGTTAGATAATTTTTTAGTTTTGGTAAGGTTAATAGCCATATCGTCCAGACGCGAGTTCTCACCTACAACCTGACCACCATAAATCTCCTCACCTGGGTGAATAAAGAATTTACCACGATCTTGTAACTTATCCATAGAATAAGGAATAGCAAGACCTTTCTCCATAGAGATAAGGGAACCATTATTACGGCCTGCAATTTCACCCTTGAAAGGCTCAAAACCTACAAAACGATGATTCATAATAGCCTCACCTGCGGTTGCTGTAATTAACTGATTACGTAAACCTATAATACCACGTGATGGAATCTTAAATTCTAATAACATACGGTCACCTTTAGGCGCCATGCTTAGCATTTCACCTTTTCTTAGTGTTACCATTTCTACGGCTTTACCGCTCACGTTTTCTGGTAAATCTATGGTTAATGCTTCTACTGGCTCACACTTTACACCATCAACTTCCTTGATGATAACTTGTGGTTGTCCTATTTGTAGCTCATATCCTTCACGGCGCATCGTCTCAATAAGAACCGATAAGTGTAATACACCACGGCCGAAAACCATAAACTTGTCTGCACTACCTGTATCATGTACTTGAAGTGCAAGGTTTTTCTCTAGTTCCTTAGCTAAACGGTCTTTAATGTGTCTAGAAGTTACAAATTTACCGTCCTTACCAAAGAATGGTGAGTCGTTAATAGTAAACAACATGCTCATCGTAGGCTCATCTATAGCAATTGTTTCCATCGCTTCTGGATTTTCAAAATCGGCAACAGAGTCACCTATTTCAAAACCTTCTAGACCTACAATCGCACAAATATCACCTGCCATTACCTCTTCTACTTTTCCACGGCCCATCCCGTCAAAAACGTATACCTCTTTTACTTTAGTCTTCACCATAGACCCATCGCGCTTGCATAGGGTTACGTTCTGACCTTCTTTAATGCTTCCTCTTTTTACACGACCTATCGCGATACGACCAGTGTAGTTAGAGAAATCTAAGGATGTAATAAGCATTTGCGTAGTTCCTTCTTCAATTTTAGGAGCTGGAACGTGCTCAATAACCATATCTAGTAATGGTTCAATATTTTCGGTTTGTACTTTCCAGTCGTCATTCATCCAGTTGTTCTTTGCAGAACCGTAGATGGTAGGGAAATCTAGTTGCCATTCTTCGGCACCTAGTTCAAACATCAGGTCAAAAACGGCCTCATGCACCTCTTCTGGAGTACAGTTTTCTTTATCAACTTTATTTACTACCACACAAGGCTTAAGCCCTAGGTCTATCGCTTTTTGTAGTACAAAACGCGTTTGTGGCATAGGACCTTCAAATGCATCTACAAGAAGAAGCACACCGTCGGCCATGTTAAGAACACGCTCTACCTCACCGCCAAAATCGGCGTGACCAGGTGTGTCTATAATATTAATTTTAGTGCCCTTGTACATAACAGACACGTTTTTTGCAAGAATGGTAATACCACGCTCACGCTCTATATCGTTATTATCTAGGATAAGGTCACCTGTAGCTTCGTTCTCGCGGAAAGTCTCACAGTGGTGTAAAATCTTGTCAACTAGGGTCGTTTTCCCGTGGTCAACGTGGGCAATGATTGCAATGTTTCTTATATCTTTCATAAAAAGGCTCTTCTAAGCGCGCGCAAAAGTACGCTGATTAATTGGTTTTTAGAACTTTATTGTCATAAAGCTTGTATGTCACCTAATTTGTTGACCGTGAGTTATGTTTGTGTGGAGTTCGCTTTCGCGAAAGCGAACTAAATAACATTCTTACCGCAACTCAAAACAACCATTTATAAGAAAGGGCGCAATTGTTAAGTCTTTCTTAATGAAAACCGATTCTTCTACGTATGTTTTTCTTAGCTTTTTGTAAACCATACCTTTGCAGCTGACACAAAAAAATACAATTTTTATGAGTTTAGTAAAAGCTAATGACAAAGTAAAAGTTCATTACACAGGTAAACTGAAAGAAACAGGACAAGTTTTTGATTCAAGCATAGAGCGAGGACCACTTGAGGCACAGCTGGGTGAGAATGCGCTGATTCCTGGTTTTGAAAAAGGCCTTGTGGACATGAAGTTGCATGAGAAAAAAACGATAGAAATTCCTAAAGAAGAAGCTTATGGTGAGGTTATGAAAGAGCTTTTTCATAAAGTGGACCGTGCGCAATTACCTCAAGAAATAAAGCCAGAAGTAGGCATGGGACTTATGTCTCAAAACCCTGATGGTTCTGAGCGCCAGTTACGAGTTGCCGAGGTTCAAGACGACCATATTATCGTAGATGCAAATCACCCCTTAGCTGGTCAGGATTTAGTGTTTGAACTAGAAGTAGTAGCAATACTTTAAACCTAATAAACACAGATTATAAAAACCCCATTGTAATGATCTACCATGGGGTTTTTCTTTGAGCGGATTCCAAAAAAAATGGCTTTCCAGAGGAAAGCCATTTAATCATTTGGTTAAAATTAAAATCTTTATGCTTCTACTTTCTTTGTAGATGATATGGCTAGACTATAAACTACAAGACCGAAACCGATTTTGTTTATAGCGTCACCGATGTTGTACACAACGTCCATTGCTTCTTGTGCCATTTTAGGGTCTGCAACTAGCTTCATTCCAAAAAGACCACCTTCAGTACCTAGTATGTAACCAAGTGGATAGATAGCCCATCCTACTAATACAAACCAGCATAAAATGTTGTGCGCTTTTAAAACCGCACCACCTGCTGCTACTGCAAGCTTTTTAGCCTCTCCAAACCATATCATATATACGATAACAAAGTAAGCTATACCAGAGATTAGACCCCAAACCCACTGTGCTGTAGGGCTTCCTAGTGCTATTACTTCACCTACATAACCAGTTACTAACATCACTACAGACCAGAAAATTAATTTCCACATAAGTGACTGCTTTGCACCAGCTGCTCTAAGAATTAAGAAAAATTCAACACACATTAAGGGCACGGTTAGTGTCCAGTCTACATATCTAAAGAATGTAGGAGAAACTTCAAATGCAGCATAGTAATCTCTCATGTAGAAATAATGCACTGCGGCAATAAAGGTAATTAAACCTGAAACAAGAACAGAAGTACGCCACTTGCTGTCAAACTGACTAAGCGAGAGGAAAAAGAAAGCACTTGCTGCCATCATGGCCATACTTCCTATAAAGAAAGTAAATCCCACATAATCGTTAGTAGCCATTTCTTTTAACGGCACCATACTTAATAATAATGTTTTCATATAAAGAGTTTTTAATTGTTGAAGTAAATTTACGGAATGTTAAACAATTTTGTTTAACAAAATTATGTTAAAATTCAACAAATTAACAATGAAGCATATTTCAAAATTATACGAATACATTCTGGTAGCTAGTGTTTTCTCACTTTGGGCGGCTATACAGCTTCCTGAAAATGTAGAGATTTTTGTAGGATACTTTATGATTTTAACTGTAGGAATAGGACATGGAGCAAACGATTTGAAGATATATTTCAGAAACAAAGAGCTAGGCATACGAAAGACGGCAGGCTTTATAAGCATTTATGCTGTGGCGGTACTCTTAGGATTTGGTACATTCTTTATCATTCCTAAAATAACCTTGTCCTTATTTATACTTGTTAGCGGCTTTCACTTTGGTCAGGAACACTTTGAGCGCTTTAGCGTGCAAACAACGTGGGCGCACAATATATTTTATACGGCTTACGGCACAAGCATTATTATCGCGCTACTTTATTTACAGAGCGCTTCGAGTATTCCTATACTAGAAGAACTCGTAGACTTAAAACTCTTGCCATGGCATCTACAATATGTATTATATGGCAGCACTATTACAACCATACTTTTAGGTGTCTTATTATTAAGGAAGCTTTCTATGTACACTTTGTTAAAAGAACTCTTTTATTATGTGGTCATACTGCTTATTTTCAATGTAAGTAGTCTTGTCTGGGGTTTTGCTATCTACTTTATATTATGGCATAGCCTGCCATCTATACACCATCAAATCGCTCATTTGTATGGAGACGTGCATAGAGGAAGTATTTGGGACTATGTTAAAGCATCTTCTTTATACTGGCTTGCTGCGCTAATCTTCTTATACATACTTTACAGCATATTAAATGAGCAAGCAACCTTATTTCTTACAATAATCGTAGCTTTTTTGGGTGGCATTACGTTTCCACATGTACTGGTTATGCATAGGATACACGAGGAATAACAGTCCATAAAACAATTAGAGTAAGCTACGGTTTACATCTACTTGATAACCATTCTTCTCATAAAAAGTTCTAAGGAGACCAACCATATTTTAAAATTGTTTTGTAAAGTTGACTATTATAACTTAACATTGTCTAAATTTTATAAATCAAACCATGAAAAAAATTATCTTATTTCTTGCTGTAGCACTTACAGCAACAGTAGCAAGTGCTCAGGCTGACGTGATGACTAAGCACAACGGTGAAAAAATCAAAGGAACTGTTCTTAAGGTAGAGGAATTCACAATCACCTTTACTTATGAAAACGAAACTGCAGAAAATACCATCAGCAAGTATGCTGTAGAAAGTGTAACATATGGCTCAAGCGGTCGCGTTGCTGAAATCACTGAAAAAATAGATGTAAGCGGTAAAGATGGCTGGGAAAACGTAGTTATCCTAGAAGACATAAGCTACATCGCAGGTCTTAAAAAAGGAAGCGAAGTACGTGGTAAAACTGGACTCATTAACTTTCAAACAGGTAATACAGGAGACAAAAAAGCAGAGAAAAAACTTAAAATGGCTGCTGCTGAACAAGGACACCAGTTTATTTTATTAACGGCCGATAAAGTAACTGTAGGCGCTAACTCAAATGCCCTAGGTGGTTCACAAGCAATCAAAAAAGGAGTTTCTTACAAATACTAAGCTTACAAACTCAAGTTTAAAGCAAAGACCATGATTTAGTTCGTGGTCTTTTTTTTTATAGAGACTTAAACTTGTAATTATTATACCAATTTATTTTTGAAATGCCGTATTAAGAAATTGAATTATTTTGGAGTTTATCTAGGCAAAAAATTATTGCATAGCCGTAGCTACGGAATTATTTTTTAACGACGAGAAGCTGCAAAAGAAACAATTTATATGCGGCATTTTGAAACTATATTGGTATTAAACAATCAAAAGGTTAGTTCCATAAGGTATCATCGTTTGAAGTACGCTTTCGCAAAAGCGAAAAAATCCACAAACTATCGCATTAAAAAAGTCTTCAAATCACCATAAGTGCTTATGTGTATCGCTACTTTTTCTTTTCCCATGACCGCTTGTATTTGTGGTGGTAGCGGTTGCTTTTGATTAATAACTTCTTCTACGATATTTAAAAACTTGGTAGGATGTGCTGTTTCTAAAAAGACGGTGTATGCCCGTGGGTTTTCTTTTAAATAAGCCTTGCAGCCCAAATAGCCCACAGCTCCATGTGGGTCTGCAACGTAGTTGTACTGTGAATAAAGTTCCAATAGCGCATCTTGAGTTTGCGTGTCTGTAAAACTGTAAGATGATAAATGTTCCTGTATGGTCGTAAAGGAGTTTTTATAAATCTCCTGTATACGTACAAAATTGCTAGGGTCGCCCACGTCCATTGCATTGCTTATGGTCTGAACAGATGGGTGCGGCTGGTAGATAGCATCTTTAAGGTAGCGCGTCACGACATTGTTTGCATTATTTGCTGCTATAAAGTGCTTAACAGGCAAGCCTAATTGTTGTGCCATCATTCCTGCACATACATTACCAAAATTGCCACTAGGAACCGAAAAAACAAGTTCCTTATGCGTTTTGTGCAACTGTTTATAAGCAAACATAAAGTAAAATAACTGCGGCAACCATCTTGCAACATTAATGCTGTTTGCCGATGTGAGTTGCATATGATTACACAGTTCAGCATCTAAGAATGCGGTTTTAACCATTGCCTGACAGTCATCAAAGGTGCCGTCCACCTCGAGTGCGGTAATGTTATGGCCTAAAGTCGTGAGCTGCATTTCCTGAATGTGACTTACCTTACCACTAGGATATAAAATAACGACATTAATACCTTTTACGTTCAGAAAACCATGTGCGACCGCGCCGCCAGTATCTCCAGATGTGGCTACGAGCACGGTCACATCATTTGTATTATTCTCATTAAAATAGCCTAGGCATCGTGCCATAAATCTAGCGCCTACATCTTTAAAAGCCATGGTAGGGCCATGAAACAACTCAAGTGTAGCGATGTTGTCTGTTATGGGAATTACAGGAAAATCAAAGGAAAGTGTATCGGCAATTATGGTTTTTAAAATAGATGCTGGTATGTCTGGTACGACAAATTGCTTAATGGCCTCAAATGCTATGGTTTCATATGATAGCTGTCCTATGTCTTCAAAAAATGAGGCTGGCAACGGTGTAATGGTCTCTGGAAAGTAAAGACCCTTATCTGGTGCGAGACCTCGTATCACAGCGTCCTTAAACGTGGTATAGGGCGCTTGTTTATTTAAGGAGTAATAATTCATAAGCTTGCTATTAATCGCCTTTTTACTTGCGCAAATGGTACTTTAATTCTCTACTCGAAATTTGTATTTCTTTTCAAACGAATTTAGCATTCCATTTTTAAAATACTTTTAACATCAAAGGATTTTGATGCCTTGTGTGTTTATTTTAGAAACATAGGTTTCAAACGGTATAGCTGTTGTTGCATAAAGGGCGCGCATCGCATCTTGAACTTTTAAAGCTGTGTCTTTTCCTTTGCTTAACGCAAATATAGAAGGTCCAGAACCTGCAATACCTGCACCTAGTGCGCCTGCCTGTAGGGCTGCATCTTTTACCTCGTGATAAAAAGGTATGAGCTTGCTTCTATATGGTTCAACGATGACATCCTTTAAGGAACGCCGCATTAATTCATAATCGCTGGTATGTAGCGCATGCACTAAGCTACCCACATTTGCCCATTGAACGATTGCGTCGCTTAAAGCTACTACTTTGGGCAATATTGCCCGAGAATCTGCTGTTTTGATTTCTATTTGTGGATGGATAATGGTTGCAAATACATCGCTAGGTGAAGGTATTTGTAAAATATCCATGGGCTGTACGCTTTTTACGAGCGTAAAACCGCCAAATATCGCCGGAGCAAGATTGTCTGCATGCTCACACTGGCTAGCGAGCGCCTCGCCTTTCATCGCAAATGTGGTAAGTTGTACCTTATTAAACGGCCCGCCCATAAGTTCGTTCATTCCATAAACACTGCCTACAGCACTAGCCGCACTGCTGCCTACACCACTTCCTGGTTTGATGCGTTTGTATATTTCTATTTCAAAACCATAGTCTATATCTAGAGTAGCATACATGGCAAGGGCAGACACACCTGCAACGTTTAAGCTTGCTACATAAGGCAGGTCGTAGCCTTCAATTTTGGTAATAAAAATGCCTTTTTTACCCGTTTTGCGCACAACCATTTCGTCGCCTATGCTATCAAGACAAAACCCGAGTACGTCAAAGCCACAAGATACGTTTGCTACTGTTGCTGGTGCAAAAAGTCTGATTTCGTTTTTTGCGTTACTCATTACCCATTCTTATAATATCTGCAAAAAGACCGGACGCAGTCACGTCAGCTCCAGCGCCAGCTCCTTTAATAATCATGGGTTGCTTTGCATAGCGTTGCGTGTAAAACATGACGATATTATCACTTCCTTGCAAGTTGTAAAATGGGTGTCCCATAGGAATCTCTTGCAGGCTCACACGGGCTTTTCCATGGTCTAATGTTGCTACATATTTGAGCTGGCAGTTTTTCGCTTTCGCGGAAGCGAACAAGTTTTGATAGTGCTGCTCGTCCACTTGCAGTGTTTCATAAAATTGGGCAACTGATTCACTTTTAACACCTGCAGGCGACAAAAATGACGTATTGCTTATGTCTTCTAGATTCATTTCCAAACCGCTTTCACGTGCCAAAATAAGAATCTTTCTCGCTACGTCTACACCACTTAAATCTATTCTAGGGTCAGGCTCTGTATAACCTTCTACACCTGCTTGCTTTACCACATCATAAAAAGTGGTCGATTCATTGAAGTTATTGAATACAAAATTTAAACTGCCAGACAGCACGGCTTGAATGGAGGTTACTCGGTCTCCAGATGCGATTAAGTTATTAAGCGTATCTATGATAGGCAAACCAGCACCTACATTAGTTTCAAACAAAAAAGGTGCATTGTATTTTAACGAGAGCTGCTTGAGCACCTTATAGTTTTTAAAATCACTAGAACACGCTATTTTATTGCAGGCAACCACACCTATACTGTGACTTAAATAAGCGCCATATAAATTTGCAACGTCCTCGCTTGCAGTAATATCCACAAAGATACTATTGCGCAAGTTCATGGCTTTGGCCTGTTCTAAAAAGCCTTTTAAGCTTGCTGTAGCTCCTGTAGCTACTTGCTCTTTCCAGTTGGTAAGTTGAATACCCTGGTCATTAAAAATCATAGTTCTGGAATTAGACAATCCAGCGACACGCAAGTCTATTTTAAGCTGTTCTTTTAAATATTTTTTTTGTTGCTTAATTTGTTCTACTAATCTTTCTCCTACATTTCCTATACCTGTAATAAACACGTTGAGCTGTTTAGTCTTTGTCTCAAAAAACTGCTCGTGCAAGGTATTCAGTGCTTTTTTTACATCTCTTGAAGCAATAACGGTAGATATATTTTTCTCAGATGCACCTTGAGCAATAGCTCTAATATTGATATTATTGCGACCCAAGGTGCTAAACATCTTACCGCTTATTCCTTGATGGCTTTTCATTTTATCACCTACAAGTGCAATTATGGCGAGTTCTTTTTCTACAATTATCGGTTCCAGTTTATGGAGTGCAATTTCGTTTTCAAACGTACTATCTATTGCCGCTTTAGAAATGGCTGCATCTTTTTCGTCAATTCCCAAACAAATAGAATGTTCTGAAGATGCTTGGGTAATTAATATTACGTTTATTTTTTCTTGCGCTAGGGTTTCAAACAATCGTTTTGAAAAACCAGGAATACCTATCATTCCTGTACCTTGCAACGTTAGTAACGCGATATTGTTTACGTTGCTTATACCTTTTACAGGCATAGCTGTATGTGCAATGTCATTAGATATAATGGTTCCAGCAGCGTGAGGCTCCAGGGTATTCTTTATATGTATGGGAATATTCAAATCTAGCACGGGCTGCACCGTAGGCGGATAAAGAACCTTTGCGCCAAAATGCGACAGCTCCATCGCTTCTTGATAGGAAATTTTATCTATAGGATATGCCTGTTTCACCATTTTGGGATTTGTAGTGAACATACCGCTCACATCGGTCCATATTTCCAGCTGTTCAACCTTTAACGCAGCCGCTACAATAGCTGCGGTAAAATCTGAACCGCCACGACCTAATGTAGTTTGCTCGCCCAGTTTAGAGGTTGCAACAAAGCCAGGAAGTACGGTTATGGTTTGCGTGTTTTTATTAAAAAAGGTTTGAATATTAGTGTTAGTGGTTTTAAAATCAACATCGGCTTTAGAAAAGTTTGAATTTGTCGCGATGAGCTCTTGCGCGTTTTTATAAGAAGCGTCAAAACCTCGTAAGCGCATAGATGTTGCAATGATATAAGATGACAGTAACTCTCCAAAACTCACAAGTTTATCTGACGTTTTAGGTGACAACTCGTTAATCAGATATATACCATCGAGCAAACTTTTAAGATTGTCTAAAATAACTGCTACATGAGCGTGAATATCTTTGTGGTCTTTTGGGTTTAAATCTATGGCAATATCTAGATGTGATTTTTGTAGTTTGCTGAACGTTGTTAGGTAAGCAGTATCTTTATTTTTAGCTTGCTCTCCTGCTAGCAACAATTTATCTGTCACACCACCCATAGCCGAAACCACACAAACTACCTTACCTGTAACGGCATAGGATGCTACGATATCAATGACACAATTTATATTTTTAAGGGAACCTACAGAGGTCCCGCCGAATTTTAGAACTTTCATATAATCTTCAAAGTACATTGCGTCACAGCCTGTGCTGTTGCAAGTTAATGGGTCGCAAATATAGCTTTATCCATGGGTAATTAAAATGCAAGATTCGTAATTGTACATGACTGGGACAGCTCCAGAGAGTTCTTACAAAAACTTCATCATCTACGATATCAGGTCATTAAAAAAGCGCACCATAGCGGTACGCTTTTTCTTCGGGCAGCGCCGACCTATGGCCAGAGCTGCTTATTAAATTATTTTTATCATGTTCTTTTAAAATAGAATTTCATCTTCTATTCTTAACTTACCAATATAAAGGCACCTTAAAAACTAACATGTTTTACTAGCCAGCAATCGCTGTACTTTATAAATATCTACGCCTTTAGAAAATTTCTTACTCACGCTGGGCAAGTTTTCACTACTTATCCATATTTTGAGTTCGGCATCTAAATCAAAAGTACCCGCAGTTTCCAGTGAAAAACGAGAAATACTTTTATAGGGCATAGACCGCACGTCCATTTTACTGCCCGTAAGTCCTTGCTTGTCTATGAGTATCAAACGTTTTGTAGTAAACATAAACACGTCCCTAAAAAGTATAAATCCAAGCTCTATAGACTCATCATTCAACAATAAATGCCCGTATTCACTCATCAATTTTGCATTTTCCACCTCGCCAGCGTTACCCATTAGTTTATTAAGTAATCCCATAGTTTTCTATTTTAGGTACGAATTTAAAAAAGTTAGAACATAATATCGAGACTTTGTAAGAAGCTTAGGAGTTAATGTCTTCACTATTGTATGTTTTAATTACGCTTTCGCGAAAGCGAACTCAAAAACCATCTAAATAAACATACCTAAATTCTTGAACCACAAGCACTGAAAATCTATCTTTGCTAGCTTATAAATGTGTTAAGACTATGTTTGATAATTTAAGCGATAAGCTCGATAAAGCCATGCACGTCCTCAAGGGACACGGTAGTATTACAGAGGTAAACGTTGCAGATACCCTTAAAGAAATAAGACGCGCACTCGTTGATGCCGACGTTAATTATAAAATCGCAAAGGATTTTACGGCGCGCGCAAAGGATAAAGCGATAGGACAAGGAGTTCTCACAACTTTAAAACCTGGTCAGCTTCTTACTAAGATTGTGAAAGATGAGCTCACAGACCTTATGGGTGGTGAGGCAGCTGGACTGAATCTCGCTGGAAATCCTAGTGTTATACTCATGTCTGGACTGCAAGGTTCTGGTAAAACGACATTTTCTGGTAAACTGGCATTGTTCCTTAAAACCAAAAAAAGTAAAAAACCCTTACTTGTAGCTTGTGATATTTACCGTCCTGCGGCTATAGACCAGTTGCACGTGGTAGGTGAGCAAGTAGGCGTAGAAGTTTTTTCTAACCGCGACGAGAAAGACCCCGTAAAAATATCGATGGCTGCAATTGCTTATGCTAAGCAAAACGGTTTTAATGCCGTAATTATAGATACCGCTGGTCGCCTAGCTGTAGACGAGGCGATGATGACCGAGATTGCAAATGTACACGCAGCCGTAAAACCACAGGAAACGCTGTTTGTTGTAGATGCCATGACGGGTCAGGATGCGGTGAATACCGCAAAGGCCTTTAACGACCGCTTGAACTTTGACGGTGTCGTGCTTACAAAACTCGATGGTGATACGCGTGGTGGAGCTGCACTTTCCATCAAATCTGTAGTAAACAAACCTATTAAATTTATAGGAACCGGTGAGAAGATGGAAGCACTTGATGTGTTCTATCCATCGCGTATGGCAGACCGTATCCT
>JANQTO010000345.1 GCA_030731685.1 Nonlabens sp. | reverse complement strand
GGTCATGGCGCTGTCTATGCCTTTTGCGGTGGCGATGTTTAAGAATAAGGCGTCGGCTGCTTCATTTATCAACATGGCAAGTACGCGGTCCTGAATTTCTTTAAGGAGTTCTGGTGATTTTACGGGGTTCGCTTTCGCGAAAGCGCACTCACTATCAACATTTTCATAATCGTAAAATCCTTTACCTGATTTACGGCCTAACCAGCCTGCCTCAACGAGTCGTTTTTGGGTTAGTGCCGGCTTATATCGTGGGTCAAAGTAAAAGGCTGTGAAGACCGTTTCGGTCACCACGTAATTTACATCGTGGCCTATATAATCCATAAGTTCAAAAGGTCCCATCTTGAAACCCAAACCTTTCATCGCGTAGTCAATGGTTGCAAAACTGCCTATTCCTTCTTCATACAAACGCAGTGACTCGCTATAAAACGGCCGAGCGACGCGATTCACGATAAAACCTGGCGTGTCCTTTGCAACCGCGACTACTTTTTGCCAACTTTCTATGGTTGTAACACAGGTTTCTGTCACATGATTTGCAGTTTGAACAGCTGGAATCACCTCCACAAGAGCCATTAACGGCGCCGGGTTGAAAAAGTGAATACCTATGCAGCGTTCTGGTTTATTAAGCGATGCGGCAATACTGGCAATACTCAAACTTGAAGTGTTTGAAGCGATTATACAATGGGCAGAAACTGCAGCTTCTAACTCTTGAAATACCTTTTTCTTAATATCCAGATTTTCTACAATGGCTTCAATGGTCAAGTCGCTATCGCTCAAATCTTGAATCGTGTTTACGTAATTCATGTTAGACTGAATACGCAATTTTTCAGTTGTATCTATTCTACCTTTTTCAATGAGTCTGCTAAGCACCTTGTCCAAAGCAGCTTTTGCGCTATCTAACTGTTCTTTATTAACATCAAATAATTTCACCTGACAACCAGCCGTCGCAGCTACTTGCGCAATGCCACTGCCCATGGTTCCTGCACCTATAATTCCAACCTTGGCGATATTAGATTTTTGATTTTGCATTGATATTTATAAATGGTGAGATTAATTATGAGGTTTTTGAATCTTGAATCTTGATTTTTGATTAACGATTGGAGATTAACGATTAACGATTTTTTCTGTCTAAATGTTTTTATGGATAAATGAAACCGCTAATTACTTTTATTTGCACTTGTTCTAATACTTGCAACAAAAATAGCAATGAGTTGATTGTTTTCTTCTAGCAATGAATCTACCATTTCAATTTTGGTAATTGTTTGTGCACCTTTCTGAATTTTCAAATTAACATAAGATTCTCGCAACTCTTTTAGTGAGATTTTCATTTTGTGCAAGAAATCTCTATTCGATTCTGCCGACCTTGCTTCGCCGTAATTTAATGCAACAGAAGTCGCTGAGCGAATTAGCTGCTTAGAAAGATGGTGAGACGCAAAGCTTTGGTCAATGAATTTACAAGCCAGAATAACTGCGATTGCAAATTCAACAAGGCGATTTTCTAACTGGTTTGGGTTCATAAGAAAATTTTAATTTTCTATAAATCTACAATAATCAATCGTTAATCGTTAATCGCAAATCTTCAATCGTTAATCCATTTTACTTCCCTCTAAACTCCGGTTTACGTTTTTCCATGAATGCAGCAACTCCTTCGGCATAGTCATCTGTAGCAGCGCTTTCTATTTGTAGTTTTGATTCTAGTGCGAGTTGTTGCTCAACCGTGTTATAGAACGATTGGTTCAATGCTTTTTTAGTATTTGCCAAAGCAACTGTGGGCAATGCAGCGAGTGTTTGCGCGGTTTGTTGAGCGGTTTCCATGAAAGAATCGTCAGTCACGGCTTTGTAAATCATGCCCATGCTGTCAGCTTGTGTTGCTGTGACTTTATCGGCTAGCATCATGGCCGCACTTGCCTTTCCAAAACCTATCAAGCGCGGTAGGAAAAAGGTTCCTGCGCTATCTGGAATGAGCCCTATTTTAGAAAATGCCTGTATAAATGCTGCACTTTCTGTCGCAATGACCACGTCGCAACACAAGGCGATGTTTGCTCCAGCACCAGCTGCAACGCCATTTACGGCAGCGACTACTGGCTTTTCTAGGTTTCTTATTTTAAGGACAATAGGGTTGTAATGGTCGTCTAGTATGGCTTTAAATCCTGGATTCAAATCAGGATTTGTAATTTCCTGAATATCTTGTCCGGCGCAAAACGCCTTTCCGTTTCCGGTGATTAGAACTGCGCGCACTTCACTGTTTTTAGCACATTCGTCCAGTGCGTCTTGCATGGCAAATGCCATTTCTTTATTAAATGAATTGAATACTTGTGGACGGTTTAGGGTGATGGTTGCGACACCATTATTCACGCTCAACAATATAGAATCTGACATATAGCTTTTCAATTTATGTAAAGGTAGTGGATGTTACGCTTTCGCGAAAGCGTGAACGCCTAGAAGCTCTTGCAAAGCTTATAAATTTAATAACTGGGAAAACGTATGCCTACCGTAAAAACAGAGCATAAAAAAACCACCCGTTTGGGTGGTTTTTAATCTAAAATTTTAATCTTTTATTTTTTCAAGTAAAGAGAAGATACGCCTCTAACCTGTCTTGTAGATAATGGTGTAGCATTAGTACCAGTATTTCTTATATCAAAAGTGATAACAGAACCTGACTGCGAGCTACGGTCTGCTACATATATCATACCTGTTTGTGAATTGTACTGCACGTCTAATGGTGTACCTAATGTTGTGTTAGACCCTTCAATCTTGCGATACATACTTGGTAAAATCACGCCGAAAGGACCTACTGCATTTAGTTTTGTTGTGAAGTCGTCTATAACGAAAATAGCACCATCAGAGTCATTAAACTGATTGCGTACGTCTGTAAGGATTAATACATCAGTATCAACGTCGTAAGTCAAACCCTTAAGGTTTGTTGCACCTTCAATGACAATCTGATTGTCTATAGCAAGGATTTGTCCAGTACGTGAGAATACGTTGTTGAAAATAGTTACCCTATTAGTATTATCATTAACAGCATAAAGG